>JAIFMA010000007.1 GCA_020048795.1 Rhodoferax sp. | reverse complement strand
GCCATGTATGAATGATCGCACTTGCCACCAAATCAGTGTCTGAAATGCCGCACCCCGCTAAACACCATGGCCACTCCGCGCTCGTTGGCGGCGTCGATCACCTCCTGGTCACGCATGGAGCCACCAGGCTGAATGATGCAGGTGGCACCTGCGTCCACCACCACGTCCAGACTGCACCAGGCCCGCAGGCATCGAGATATTGATCCGCATGGCCTTGTGGTTGCTGGGCAGGTCCAGTGCAGGCGAGATTGCTGACCAAGTGGATTCTCTTTTTGTCAAAACTCGCCCTCCTCGTACCCGGATTCCCGTTGATGGCGAATGCGAGCCACAAGTACCAGATCACGAGCATTGTTGAATTCATAGCGCGCCAGATAACCACTGCGCCCGCGCGAAATAATGAGTTCTCGCAGCCCTCCTTCAACCGGCCGCCCAATTCCAGGTTGATGCGTCAAAACTTGCAAAGCGTCCAGGATGAAATCCAGCAACTCACCAGCCATCGGATCATCTGACTCTACAAGAAACTCCTCCAGCCGCAGTAGGTCGTCAAATGCTGCCTGACTCAGGAAAACACCAGACATAACGATCAGCCAATGCGTGTGGGTGAAAGGTCTCGCGGCCTATCTTGCAGCCCCTTGCGGTAATTGGTCAGCTCTGAAAAATAGGCACGGACATGACCAAGTTCGTAGCCAGACCCATTGGTCTTCATGTCGCTCAACGCTTCCAAAGCGTCTCGCGTAAATGCTTCAGGCAGCCGTGTGCGGCGAACCGAATCGGCCAGGGTCTGCACCATGTATGCATGCAGGCTCAAGCCCGCCTTCCGGGCATCTTCCTCAAGCAGCGTTTTGATCGATGCTGGCAATTTCAAACTGGTGGGTTTACTCGCAACGCTCAGGCTGTGCATATCTTGCTCCAATTCGTAAGGTTCCAATGGGGTCAGGTCTTGAAATATAGCATTTTGTCATTGCGAACGAAGTCAAGCAATCCACGCCCCCAGTCGCCCTGCACGGCCACGCTGCGCTCGCAGTGATAGTGCGATATTTCAAGACCTGACCCCAACACCGTTAACACCGTGACCCCAACACCCTACGTGACCCCAACACCCCTACGCGCCAAACAGCTCTGGCAGGGAGGTTGCAGTCAAAATGGCACCCGTCCAGGCGATCAACTGCGCCTCAGTGGCCTCATCCAGGCGCGCTTGGGCCCACGCTGGCACGGTGCCAAAGCGCAACTGAACTTGCAGTGCTACCGCTTTGGCCAGGCCCTCTTGCCTGCCTTCTTGCCTGCCTTCTTGTCTGCCTTCTTGTCTGCCTTCTTGCAAACCCTGCTGCAAACCCTGCTGCAAACCCTTCTGGGTGGCCTCATCAAACCAGCGTTCTATCGTTTGTTCAAGCATGGCGTTGGACTCCAGTAAATTGTTGATGCTCTCTATCTCTTGCATGTTAGCCTTTGGCGCTTTTCTGCGCAACAACATGCGCACCCAGAGGGTGATGGTGCGGCGCAGCGGTTGCATGTTTTCGCCTTGCAGCACCGATCCCAGGGCACCCAGCACCTGGGCGATGTCGGCCGGGGTGCGGCTGCGCTCCAGTCGAAACAGGGCTTCGGCCAGGTTGCGCATCTCGGCCATCGGGTGCAGTTTGAGCCGGGCTTCGTCCACCAGGTGGTACAGCAGACGGGGCCGGTAGGGCTCCAGGCCAGGCAGGCTGGGGCCATAACAGTCGGCCACGTCGGTGGCGGCTTGCCAGGGGGCAGCGCCGTTGTACAGCACGATGGGCACCACCGGGGGCAGCAGGCCTTGGTGCAACTCGCCCTGGCGCACCAGGTGTTGTGACAGCAGGCCCACATAGACCAACATGCGCAGCGCCATCCACACGTCGGGTTCGCTTTGAAACTCCAGCAACAAATAGACCCAGACCCACTGCTGGCCCACTTTGAGCCGCCAGACCATATCGTCGTGGCGCTGGCGTTCACTGTCGCTGACATAGCTGGCGTTAACCCGCTGCAGGGTGCTGAAGTCGGCTTGCTCCAGCCAGGCCCCGGGCAGGTAACCCGTCAGCAGGTGGCAGGTAACCCGTCAGCAGGTCGCGCACCATCTCGGGGTGCGAAAACAGCAGTTTGTAGCCGGTGTCGTGCTGGGGGGTCTGGCGCATGGCTGTGCATTATCGCTGGCCCACACAACACCTGCGCTAAAGACCTGGACTGGATTTTGATACTTTTTTGATAGCTGGTAGCGCAATAACCACGAGGGCTAGAGCCATATTTTTCTTATAAGTTAAACGGTGGTCTGATGGCTCAAGCCCTTTTCTGATACTGATTTGCAACGAAGTTCAGCCAACGTGCCCAAGGCCCCCGTTGATTGGCGGGGCACGCCCCAACTGAAGCAGCGTCACACCCGCCTTGCCCGGCGGCAACAAATGCCTGACCGCCAGCTTGTAGGTATCGAGATCAAACGCCAGCGCCACCGGGCGCTGTTGCAACACCTCGGCCAGCTCGGTGTCGCTGTGCACCGTGGCCAGATGGCACCACTGGTCAAACACATGGACATCGGTGCGCCCGCTGGGGGCATGGTGTTCGCGCAAACCCACACAGCCGGCAAACGGCCAGACCCGCAGCTTGTCGGCCACCAGCGCCATTTGCAGCCGCAGGTGATGGCGCTCGGGTGCTTCTTCACCACAACACACACCTTTGCAATGGCCAATCTGGTGCGCAAAACAGCGGCCCTTGCCCGACTCCAGGCCCAGTGCCTGCAGGCACAGGCCGTGTGTGTCAGCCAGTTCGCGCAGATGGCTTTGTGCCTGGCTTTTTGATCGGTAGGGACCATACAGGTGGTCAAACTGCTGCGGGTTTAACGCATTGCCTCGCACCAGCGTCAACAGCGGGCGGCTGTGCGGGTTGGCATCCAGCCGCCAGGCGCTCAGGGTGCTGGCGCGGCGTAGCTGGCGGTTGTGCAGCGGCTGATGCTGTTTGACCAGCCGCGCTTCCAGCAGCAGGGCACCCAGTTCACCCGCGGTCTCGATCCACTCAATGCGGCGAATTTCCTGCGCAATGCGCATTTCGCGCGGCTCGCGGCTGGCCGCCTGAAAGTGCGACATCACCCGGCTGCGCAGCTTGACACTTTTGCCGACATACAGCGGCAGCAGGCCTTCGCCATAAAAAATATAGACACCGGCGGTTTCAGGAATGTCAGCGATGTTGGTGTCAAGTTGTGGCGGCAGGGCAGCGCTGCCTTGCAGCAGGGTCTGGGCGTGGGCGCGAAGCCGGTCGATGCCAAACGCCTCTGTCACCAGCCCCAGCCAGGTTTGCATCACCGCCACATCACCCATGGCGCGGTGCCGGGTCACGCTGCTGATGCCGTGGCGCTGCATGATGGCATCCAGGCCATGGCCCTTCACCTGCGGGTACAACAGGCGCGACAGGCGCACCGTGCACAGGGTTTTGACGCGCAGGGTGATCGCCATGCGGGCCAATTCATGGAGCAAAAAGCCGTGGTCAAAACGCACATTGTGGGCCACCAGCACGGCACCATCCAGCAGCTTGAGCAAGTGTGCGGCGACCTCATCGAAGGGCGGCGCATCGGCCACCAGGGCATTGCTGATGCCGGTGAGCTGCTCGATAAAGTAGGGGATGCGGGTGCCCGGGTTGACCAGGGTGCTCCAGCGCGCCACCTCGACACCGGCCTCAAAGCGCACCGCGGCAATCTCGGTGATGCGGTCCTGCAGCGCATTGCCGCCGGTGGTTTCCAGGTCAAGCAGCACGTAGCAGGGCAGCATACTTGTAAAAATGATAGCTGGCAGCGCAGATGCAGCTTGGGCTAGAGGTCAAAAATACTAACAAAACATCAGCGCCAGCCAGGCCGGGTCGTCGAGCACACGGGTGACAAAAAAGTGGCCCGTGCGGTAAAACCACAGGGCCAGCGTGGCTTGCAGCTCAGGTGATATCAAAGACATGGATCGAAAATTGACCCGCGCGGTGGTCGGCAAAGTAGCGTTTCAGGGTTTCACCCACGGTTTTGAAGGCAATCTCGTCCCAGGGAATCTCGTGCTCAAAAAACAGCCGCGCTTCCAGGGTCTCGTGGCCGGGGTCAAACTGGTCGCTCAGCAGCCGGGCGCGGTTCGAACTGTGCACCGGCTTCTTCGATGGTTTCGCGCGCTGCGCCCTCGGCCACCGTCTCACACAGCTCCATAAAACCGGCGGGCAAGGTCCATTTGCCCAGGCGTGGCTCGATATTGCGCTTGCACAGCAGCACCCGCTGGTCCAGGTAGGGAATGGTGCCCACCACATTGAGCGGGTTGTCGTAATGCACCGTGTGGCAGGCCGGGCAGACACCGCGCCGCCGGGTGTCGCCGTCATCGGGCACCCGACAGACCACGGCGGTGCCGCAGTTTCTACAGTGTTTGGTGGGTGAGGGGGGCATGACTGCAGTGTAATTTGAAACCCGATCAGGGTGCCAGCCACGGCGCAAAATCGACTGGCTGCATTAGCTGACCTTGAGCGCGATCGGTGTCAGTCCGTCGATGCTGCCGGCCAGGGCATCACCCGCCACTACCGCACCAACCCCGGCTGGTGTGCCGGTGTAAATCAGGTCGCCGGGTTGCAGTGCCCAGGCCGCCGAGAGCTGGGCGATGGTCTCGGCCACGTTCCAGATCAACTGGTTGACCTGGCCTTGCTGGCGCACGCTGCCATTAACCCGCAGGCAGAGGCTGGCCTGATGGATGTCGGGCACCTGCTGTGCCGGCGTGATCGGACCGATGGGCGCGGAATGGTCAAAAGCCTTGCCAATACACCAGGGGCGACCCTGCTTCTTCATGTCGTTTTGCAGATCACGGCGGGTCATGTCCAGACCCACGGCGTAGCCAAAAATGTGCTCGGCGGCCTGCTTCACGCTGATGTTTTTGCCACCCCGGCCAATGGCCACCACCAGTTCAATTTCATGGTGCAGGTTGTGTGTCAGGCTGGGGTAGGGCAGGGTAGCTGTCTCACCGGCGTTCACCACCACCACCAGTTTGGCCCATCTCCTGGGCGTGCTCTTCAAAGTTGCGGGCCACACAGTAAATGCGGTGTACCGGAAACCCGGCATCCATTGTGGCCACCGGGACCGACACCACGGGGGCCGGGTTGAAAACGTAGTTCATGATCTTTAGCCTTTTTAACTGGCTGACTTGGCGACCAGTTCGAAGTGCTGTACCACCGGTGGACTGGCGAAAAATGGTCCGACGATGGCGCGCCATTCGGTGAAGGCGGGCGATTCCCGAAAATCCACCGTGTGGTTTTCCAGCGTGGTCCAGAAAATCTGCAGCACGTAGCGCTGCGGGTTCTCGATGCAGCGATTCACTTTGAAGCCTTCAAAGCCTTTGGCGTGCGAAATCACGCTGGCCAGGCCGCGCTGGATGGCTGCTTCAAAAGCGGCGTTTTGGTTTGGGTGGATCGAAAAATCAGCGAGTTCGAGAATCATGGCATCTCCGATGGCGGGTTTGCGGCCTGGGGCAGTTTGAAAAAACGCTGATCTTTGTCAGTGGCAGCGTTGGCGACAAAAAAACGGGTGCGAAGCTTTTCAGCTTGACACCCGTTGCGCAGTTACCGCACTAGCCGACTATTTCTTGGCTGGCGCGTCAAGGCGGACCGAAGCGAAAGAACCCGGCGCATCGCCCAGAGGTTTGTACTTGCCAACCATCGGGTCACGTGCTGGCACCTTGGCATCGTTGAGCCCGGTGACCCAGGTCTGCCAGTCGGTCCACCAGGAACCAGGCGACTGCTTGGCTCCCTTGAACCAGTCGTCGGCCGGCATCGCTGTCGGCTGCGCATCGTTGGTCCAGTAGCCATACTTGTTGGCTGAGGGTGGGTTGACAATGCCGGCGATGTGGCCAGAGCCACCCAGCACAAAGCGCACCGGGCCACCCAGCGCGGTGGCACCCAGATAGGTGCCTTTCCATGGGGCGATGTGGTCTTCAACGGTGGAGATGAAGTAACACGGGGTTTTGACCTTGGACAGATCAATCGGCTCTTCGAGCAGGGTGATGCCACCAGGCTCGCGCAGACGGTTGTTGAGGTACATGTTGCGCAGGTAGAAGCTGTGCATGGCGTAGGGCATGCGGGTGGAATCGGAATTCCAGAACAGCAGGTCAAACGGGAACGGCTCTTTGCCCAACAGATAGTTGTTGATGACAAAGGTCCAGATCAGGTCGTTGGAGCGCAGCATGTTGAAGGTGCCGGCCATTTCGGTGCCTTCCATGAAGCCGCGCTCGGACATTTTCTTTTCCAGGAAAGAAATCTGCTTTTCGTCGATGAAGACACCGAGTTCGCCCGGAATGGTGAAGTCCAGCAACGCCACGAAGAAGGTGGCAGAAGCCACGCGCTTGTCTTTCTTGGCGGCCATGTAGCCCATGGTCGAAGCCAGCAGGGTGCCGCCCAGGCAATAACCAATGGTGTTGATTTCTTTCTCGCCGGTCTGGTCACAAACCACGTCGATGGCGGTCAGTGCGCCTTCGGCCAGGTAGGCATCAAAGCCTTTTTGTGCCAGTTTGGCATCCGGATTGACCCACGAGATCACAAACACGTTGTGGCCCTGGTCGGTGGTCCATTTGATCCAGGAGTTGCTTTCGCGCAGGTCAAGAATGTAGTACTTGTTGATCCACGGCGGCACGATCAGCAGCGGCCGTTTGTATTGTTCGGTCGTGGTCGGAGAGAACTGGATCAACTGGATCATCTCGTTCTGGAAAACCACCTTGCCCTTGGTTGTGGCAACGTTGCGGCCCATTTCGAAAGCGGTGGTGTCGGCCATCTTGACACGCAGTTCACCGTCACCGGCCTCGATGTCGCGCAGCAGGTTTTTGAAGCCACTGAGCAAATTCTGGCCGCTGGTCCTGACGGTTTCGCGCAGTACATCGGGGTTGGTTGCAGCGAAGTTGGTCGGTGCCAGTGCTTCGACGAACTGGCGGGTGAAGAAGTCAACTTTCTTCTTCGAGTTTTCATCCAGTCCTTCAACACTGCTAATGGTGCCATGCACATGGCTGGCAGTGAGCAGGTAACTTTGTTTGATGAAATCGAACAGAAACAGTTCGTCCCAGTCCTTGTTCTTGAAGCGGTTGTCGCCCTTCCTGGGCTCTGTCACCGGTTCACCTTCGAGGCCCATGGCGCGCTGCATGGAGTGCTGCCACAGCGCAAAGTAATCCTGCATCAGTTGCATCTGTGCCTCGACCATCTTCTGCGGGTCAGACAGCATCTTTTGCATCATGTCCATGAAGGCCTTGGCGATACCAAGGTCGTCAGTGGGCATGGAGATGCCCTTTTTCATCTGCCGTTTGATGTGGCTCTGGATCATCGCCGAAGTGCGCTTGGCAACATCGGCATAGGTCTTGGCAAGTTCCTTGGGATCGGG
>JAIFMA010000012.1 GCA_020048795.1 Rhodoferax sp. | reverse complement strand
GCTGTATTTCTTCCGGTTGGCACTGTTTCACGAGGACATGCACAGCGAGGCGGCGGTCTACATGGCGCAGGCCTTGGGGTTGGCGCTGCCAGCGGCATTGATCGCCACCCGGCGACCCGCCGGTGCTGCACCCACGCCGGCCGTGAACCCGGCAACGCTGAAACTGCCTGCCACTGACTGGCTGCTCGGGTACGCCAACAGCCAAGGTGTCACCGAGGGCGATACCCAAACCGGTACGCCGGCCAGCAACGCTTTGCCCGGCGCTGGCGCTGCCGGTTTTGCTTTCGACAACGAACTGGGACCACACCGGGTGAGCGTGCAGGCCTGCGAGATCGATGCCAGCCCAGTCACCTGGCGGCGCTATTTGCCGTTTGCGGCGGCAGGTGGCTATGCGCAAGCCAGCTTTTGGAGCGAGCCGGGCTGGCAATGGCTGCAGTCGGGCCAAGGTGCTGGGCTGAGCGCGCCAACCCAACAAGCGCGGGCCCAGCTCTGCCCGCGCTATCTGTGCCCTGAGAGCTCGGGCCAGACAGAACCCGCCTGGCTTGCCTTTCAATTTGGACAATGGCAAGCCCTGGACCTGGATGCACCAGCCTGTCATTTGAGTTTTTTTGAGGCTGAGGCCTGGTGCCGTTGGGCCGGTCAGCAACTGCCCACCGAGGCGCAATGGGAATACGCTGCCATGACCCAGCCCGGCTTTGAATGGGGCACGGTTTGGGAATGGACGGCCAGTGCGTTTGTGCCCTACCCCGGATTTGAGCCGCACCCCTACGTGGACTACAGCGCCCCGTGGTTTGGCAGTCGTCCGGTGCTGCGCGGTGCGAGCTGGGCCACCTCGCCACGCATGGCGCACCCACGCTACCGCAACTACTTCACCCCTGAGCGCAATGACCTGCATGCCGGGTTCAGAAGCTGCTCCCCGCGCTGAAACCCACGGGAGATACACCGCCAACAGGGTTTTGTCACGCATCAGTGTCTGCCCATAACACGGCAAAGCGTCCCTGCTCCGTGGTCTGCGCATCAGTCCAGACCTGCGGCTGGGCAAACCCGGCCTCGCGCAGTAGCTGCGAAAAGCCTGCAACCGTCCATTTGTAGGAGTTTTCGGTGTGGATGCGCTCACCCTGGCTGAAGAAGCGTCTGCCGTCCGGCCACTGCACCAGCACATCGCGCAGGGCTTCCAGGTGCATCTCGACACGCGACTCTGCCGTGTTAAACAGCGCCCGGTGCGCCCAGTCGGCCAGACGCAGATCACTACCCACCAAACGGTTGACGTTGGACAACAGGTTGCGGTTGAACGCCGCCGTCACCCCCAGCGCGTCGTCATAAGCGGCTTCCAGCTCCGCAACAGCTTTCACCAGATCCACCCCGATCAACAGGCCACTGCCCGCCACCGGGCCACAGGCGCTGCGCACCTGGCGCAAAAAAACAAGCGCCTGCGCCGGCGTGAAATTGCCAATACTCGACCCCGGGTAAAACAGAACCCGTGCTCCTTCATCCGGTGCACCGGCCTGGGCTGGCAAATCGAGCGTATGCGAAAAATCCAGTCCGACCCCCACCATGCCCATGGCCGGGTACTGTCGCTGCAAACTCGCCAGTGCATCACGCAAAAAATCTACCGAAATATCCACCGCCACATACCGGGCCGGTGCCAGGTGCCCAAACAATCGGGCCGCCTTGCCACAGTTACCCGCGCCCAGATCAATCAGCGTGGCCCCCTTCGGTATGTGGCTGGACATGGCCTGGGCGTGGTTGCGAAAAATAGCGGCCTCGACCCGTGTCGGGTAATACTCGGGCAGCTCGGTGATGGCTTCAAACAGGCGCGAACCCAACGCGTCATATAAAAACTTGGGCGACACCTCGGCCCCGCCTGGCTGCGGGTTGGCGGTCAGGCCTTTCAGAAGCTCCTGGCGAACCACCTCTGTGCTGTCGTGGTGCAACTGGATGAATTGGGGAGATTTCATATTGAATGTGTTGGCTACTTCAAACGATTTCTTCCTCAAGGCTTGGTCTTGCCGGCTGCCACCAATCTGGCCAGCTCTTCACCGCTTTTGTAATGGGGCACCCGCAAAACCATGCGTTTGCTGCGCTGCCAAAAGCTGTTGCTCCCCTGTACTTCCTCCTGCCAATATTTGTCGGCCAAGGCAAGATTCTGATTTTCGTCGAGCAAAAAGGCATCTTTGGAGCCCTGGCCGCCAAAGATGTACAGCTTGCCGTTGACGATTTTCCAGGTGTCGGCATCGCCACCCCATGGAATGCCATAGACCACGCCATTGGCACAGTAGCCGCCATATTGCGGCAAGTACCGGGTTGGTTCTTGGTCAAACAAGGCTTTGGCCTGGGCTGTGGCAAAGCGGAAATCGACGCCCTGGTAGCTGCTTCGATGCTGCACATCGCCCTGCACAAATTTGCCTTGGGTGAAATAGGCCGTGACATCGGCACCCTTGAGCATCAGGCGCGCCTCGGGGTTGTCGGCAACTGCGTTGACCGGTTTGTAACTGCCCGAGGGGTTTTGTGCCAGCATCGCGCCGCAGCCTGAAAGCGCCAATGTTAGCGATAGCAGCGCGGGGGCGATGCTGTAGCGGGTGACAGAGTTTTTGGTCATTGGAGGTCTCCAGTAGGCGAAAAAAAAGTGGTCCAATCAAACAGCTGCCGGTTCCAGCGCCACCCGAGCCTTTGCCTTGGTCGGGGCAGATGCTAACCCGACCGGTGATGTGTCGCATGGCCATTCAGCATAGGGGGTCGGCCAGCCTAGCAAGGCACTGGCGCGCTCGCAGTCCAGGCGCAATTGTTGTGCATCCGCAGCAGCCAGGTGAACGATGCCGTAACGGTAACTTCCCAACCACTTGAAGTCACGGGCGATTTCGCCAGGGCCCTTGGGAAAACCAAACATCAGGGCATCTGGAAAAGCCGCGTGCAAGGCTGATTGTTGGGCCAGTGTGGGTTGTACCACCAGCGCACCGGGCTCAAAGCTGCGGTAGACAAAACTCGCCGCAGACCCAGCCGACGGCGTGATTTGGGGCAGGCGCGCTGGGTCAATGTTGCGGGCCAACGCCAAAGATATGTGGTGCAAATCGATGCCCAGCACTCGCAGGTACAGATCAGAAAATTGCGAAGCCATGCGCGGGTTGAACTCGATCACGCCGAGCCGGTCGCTGGCGGCAGCGTAGAAAAACTCCATGTTGAACAAGCCATGGGTAAAGCCGACTTTGCGCAGAAACTGCTGCGCCACCTCCAGCGCCCGCAACTGCAGGGTTTCACTCAGGCTGCCCGGAAACTCGAAGCGCATGAAAGCCTGGGTGCCGGGGTAATGCACCGCGTCCACCACGCCAACCAAGTGCACCGCGCCGTCAAACACATAACCATCCAGGTTGTACTGTGCGCCCGGCATGGGTTGCTCCAGTAGCAGGTTGTGCGCACTACCGGCCTGCGGCAGGCGCTTTTGGGCAATCCGTTCAAAGGGCTCCACCAGGTGGCGAATCACCCACAGCTCCCACCAGCCAAAGCGCGTGTGGGCTTGTAGCTCGTCACGGTTGTGGACAGTGCGCGCCAGCACCGAAAAAGCCGCCTTGATCGGTTTGACAAAAGCCGGGTAAGTCAAACCAGGCGGAATCGACTCACCGTAAGCGGTGTTCAGCGGCGCAAAGTCGCAGTTGGCGCTAGGGCACACCTGGGCCAAGATCTGCCGGGCATACAACTTGTGTTGGCAGGCCAGCACCGCGTCGACCGATGTGCCGGGCCAGCCCATGCGCTCGGCCAGCAGGGCTGCAGCCAGCGCGCCAAACTGCTCGTGGTTGGACACCACGGCCGTCCAGCCACGGCGTTTGGCCTGTTTGGCCAGCCGGTTGACAAAACGCGTCAGGTCAAACCAGGCCAGTTGGGCGTTGCTGGGAAAGCTGAACAAATCAAAACCGGCCTCATCAAACGGGTAAGCTGCCGCGTTGCGCGCAAACCCGACCTGATCCCAGTCGTAGTTGAATAAAACCAGTGTTCTCATCTACCCGGCTGCCTCATCATGTTTTGTTCAGAGACCAGTCGTAGTCAAGAAACACGATGCCGAGCGCTTTGGCGCGTAACTTGTCGCGGCTGGGGGAATCGTCGGCCAGTTGGTTGGCGTAAAAGGCCAGCAGGTCTTCAAGCTTGTTGAAGCCCTGGTGACCTTTTTCGAAGTCTTCCCGAAACCACTTGAAGATGGCGTTGACCTCGGCCTTGCCGCTCGCTGCATTGAAACGGTTGCGGGTGCGATCACCCATGAAACGCTGCATGCCGTCGGCCAGTTGCGCCTCCAGTGCGGCGGCAGTAAAGGCCTCCGGGCGCAGCGCCGGGCAGCCGATGCTGGCGCAATTGACCGCCGCATGTACCCGGGGTTCGTTGTAGAGCGGGCGCAGTTGCTCGTGCTCAATCCAGTCCAGGTGGCGCGGCTCGCCCAGCAGGTTGAAGAACTTGTTTTTCCAGGGTGACTGAAACAAGGTGCCAATGTCCTTGATGGACTTGACATCGGGGTAACGGGTCAGGATCAGCTCCAGGGTAAAGCCGTTGTAAGCATTGATCAAAAACGCCATACGTTGCTCGCGGCTAAAGGCTGCAAACTGCGCTGGCGACACTGCCGACCACTCGGCCAGCAGCTTTTGCAAACCGCTGCGCTGCACCGCCAGACCCGCGTAATCGACCCGCGACTGCTTGCCGTCGGGCAACCAGCGCACGTGTTTTTTCAGCAGGGCATCGAACCCGGCGTAGCTGTGGTCAAACGCTCCGGTGTTTTGAGAAAATACGGCTCCAGACCTTATGGATAAAGCGCAAGAAGCTATCCATTTGATTGCATTGCGGCGTGGGTTGGCGCGCTGTAAAGGCAGGCTGGTTAGGGGTTTCAAGGGGGTCATGGTGTCAGCCTCGTTTCCAGTCGTGGTATTTGCGCACCCAGGCCAGCAGGGCATGCGGTTGATGGGCACGCTTCCACTCGCCAGCGGCATATTTGTTGGCCTCTGACAAAGTGGGGTAGGTGTGAATGGTGCCCAGAATCTTGTTCAGACCCAGCCCGTGTTTCATGGCCAGCACAAACTCGGCCAGCAAATCGCCCGCATGGGTGCCGACAATCGTCACGCCCAAAATGCGGTCCTTGCCGGGCACGGTCAGCACCTTGACAAAACCCTGGGCTTCGCTGTCGGCAATCGCCCGGTCCAGGTCGTCAATGCCATAACGCGTCACCTCAAAGGCCACGCCCTGCGCCAGCGCGTCTTGTTCATTCAGGCCCACCCGGGCCACCTCGGGGTCGGTAAAGGTGGCCCAGGGAATCACCGAGTAGTCCACCTTGAACTTCTTGAAATCACCAAACAGCGCGTTCACGGCGGCATACCAGGCCTGATGGGCGGCCGTGTGGGTGAACTGAAATGGCCCGGCCACGTCGCCGGCAGCAAAAATATTGGGGTAAATGGTTTGCAGGTAGTCGTTGACTTCGACCGTGCGCTGGGTCGGAATGCCGAGGTCTTCCAGACCGTAGCCACTCAGGCGGGCCACCCGGCCCACGGCGCACAACAGTTCATCAAATTCAATGCGTTTTTCAGCACCCGCGTGTTCGACCACCAGCACTTTGCGGCCATCCGTTTGTTCACAGCGCAGCGCCTTGTGGCCGGTCAGCACCTGCACCCCGTCGGCGCGCAAGGCATCCGCCACCAGGCCTGACACCTCCAGGTCTTCCCGCACCATCAGGCGCGGGGCCATTTCAACCTGGGTGACCTCGGAGCCCAGGCGGGCGAAGCTTTGCGCCAGCTCACAGCCAATCGGCCCGCCACCCAGCACCACCAGGCGCTTGGGCACCTCGTCAAGTTGCGAAAAGCTGTCCCACAGGGTGTCGCTGGTGACATAACCCACCTCACTCAAACCCGGCAAGGGCGGCACAAACGGGCGCGCACCGGCAGCAATGACGATGTTGCGGGTGGTCAAGGTCTGTTTGCCGCCACCATTGAGGGCAATTTCAACCGTCCATGGGTTGATGATCTTGGCGTAACCCTGCAGCACCTCGACGCCCAGACCGGTGTAGCGCTCTATGCTGTCATGCGGCTCGATGGCGGCCACCACGTCCAACACCCTTTGCATCACTTTCTTGAATGAAATGGGCTTGTAGCCCTCTTTGTATAAGCGTGAGTAGCTATTTAATCCATAGCGATCGGCATGCTGCATCTGGTGTGCCAGTTTGGCGCTTTTGATCAGCGCCTTGCTGGGCACGCAGCCATAATTCAGGCAATCACCCCCCATTTTGTGGGCTTCGACCAGCGTTACTTTGGCTTTGACGGCTGCTGCGATATAGGCCGAGACCAAGCCCCCGGCTCCGCCACCAATCACCACCAGATTGCGATCAAAGCTTGTGGGTCGCACTGCTGCCCAGCGGGCATAGACCTGTCGCTTCTTGATCGCTTCTACCGCCTTGCGCGCCAGCAGCGGAAACAAGCCCAGCAGCACAAACGAGCCAATCAGCGCCGGGCTCAGAATGCCCTTGAGCGAGGTGATTTGCGACAACTGGGTGCCGGCATTCACAAACACCGCTGTGCCGGCCAGCATGCCCAGTTGGCTCACCGCGTAAAACACCCAGACCCGCATGTTGGTCAGCCCCATTACCAGGTTGATGACAAAAAACGGCACCAAGGGCACCAGGCGCAAGGTGAACAAGTAAAACGCACCGTCCTTTTGAATGCCCTGGTTGATGTCAGCCAGGCGTTTGGCAAACTTGGCCTCAATGCTGTCGCGCAGCACAAACCGGGCGGTTAAAAACGCCAGTGTGGCACCCAAAGTCGAGGCGAACGAGACGATCAACAGACCCCAACCCAGGCCAAAAACAGCGCCGCCAGCGAGGGTCAGAATGGCGGCCCCCGGAAACGACAGCGCTGTCACCAGCACATAAAGACCGAAATACGTGGCCACCACCATCAGGGGGCGCTGCGCATACAGATCGGCAAACCCGGCCTGGCTTTGCTTCAGGTAGTCCAGGCTCAGGTAACGCCCCAGGTCGAAGGCCATAAAAGCGGCAATTGCGCAGACGACGGCAGCCACGAGCAGGAGCTTTTTAAGATTCATATAGGGCGAGGTGTTAACGACATCCGGTCGGGTGGACCACAACTTCCGGCAAACCAAGAGTTTTGGTAAAGATGAGTCGTCGTTCGTCGCAATTTATTACACGTTCAGGTGAAATTTTCTCCAACGACCTACTCCAGGGTTTTGGCAATCGCCTGGGCCAGTTGCCACAAGGCCAGCCGGTGGGCGCTGACCAGACTATCCATAGCTGTGCTCAGACTGCGGGTGGTCGGCGTAACGCCATGGGTGGGTGCCAGGGGCTGCGCGGCGCCATCACTGGCGCTGGTGGTCCAGCGGGCCTTGAGCGTGGTGTGCCAGCAGAGTTTTTTTACCTTCGCTCCATACGCCTGCGCCTTGTTTTGCTCTTTGTGATGTCTTTTCTACTTGGCGCTTAGCCCACGCTTGCAGGGCATCATGACCCGTGCGACGTATCACTTCTATGACCCGCATTTCGGCAGCATCAGCAGTCTTGAGTTCGCCGGTCTCATCTTGGACAGCCAGAACCAGCGACTCAATTTGACTTCGAAGCTCAGATGCATTCCCAATCTCTTCACCAATTCCGCGTCGCTCATTAATGATTCGGCCATGTCGAAGCTCCTTTCTTGGTTGGATTGGCAGAGAATAACTCCACATCAGTTTGAATCACACCCAGGTAGGAGCCCAGTGCGTGAATTGCGCACGATGGGATCTGTGTGGGGGGCGCTCAGTAATGGGTGTCTCTACCGCGATTGCTAGCACTGCATCTCGCCAGCACTCGCCATAAACGGTACTTCTGTATCCCTTATCGGCTGCTGGGGCCGCGCGAGCCGCCCGGGCCGCTGCGGCCACGGCTGCCTGAGCGATTGCCGCCACCCGAGCGGCCTGGGCCGCCACCAAAACCGCCACCACCGCCAAACCCACCACTGGGAGCACCGGTGTTGCGGTTGCCGCCACCAAAGTTATTGCGACGCGGGCCACGGTCGGCCATCATGTCAACGCTGGTTCGCATGGGGTCAGGCTGGCCACCGGCACCAGGGCGTGATGGCCCGGGGGGACTGACTGGACCGCCATAACCGCCACCGTTGCCGCCGCCATAACCACGCGCCGGGCGCTGACCTGGGCCGCGCACGGCCTGTTCAGCGGCTGACAAGTGGCTGCGCGGCTGGGCGCCATCGGCATTGCCAAAATTGCCGTCATCGGCGTTCATGCTGCGTGCTTCGCCGCCGTTGCCAGGGCCGTAGCCGCCAGCTTGGCTGCGGCCACCTCGGTTGCCGCCGCGACCTGCGGGAGCCGGGCCTCTGCCGCCGCCATTGCCGCTGCGTGCGGCACCCGGTCCTTTGCTTTCCCGCACGCGGGCCAACATTTCGGTGCGCGCGGCACGGGCTGCCGCCTGCATCACATCGCGGCTGGGTGGTTTGCCGGCACCGCCCCAGATGGTCTGGCGGCCCATGGCAATCGGTTCGGCCTGTTCGCCGGGTTCGGGCATATAGCCCTCAATGATCTTGACTGGAATATCCTGCTTGGTAAAACGCTCTATGGCCTGCATGAAGCCTTCTTCGTCCAAGCACACCAGATTCACCGCCTGGCCTTCGGCACCAGCGCGGCCGGTGCGGCCAATGCGGTGCACGTAGTCTTCACACACATTGGGAATGTCGTAGTTCACCACATGGGGCAGGTCATCAATGTCAATGCCGCGGGCCGCAATGTCGGTGGCGACCAGGGCGCGAACATCACCGCTCTTGAAGTCAGCCAGCGCCTGGGTGCGGGCCGTCTGGCTCTTGTTGCCATGCAGGGCCATGGCGTTGACGCCGTTTTTGGTCAAAAACTCGGCCACGTTGTTGGCGCCAAACTTGGTGCGGGTGAACACCAGCACCTGGCTCCAGTTGTGTTCCTGGATGATGTGCGCCAGCAGCGCCTTTTTCTTGCCGCGCCCGACCGGGTGAATCAACTGGCTGATGCGCTGCACGGTGGTGTTGCGCGGGGTGACTTGCACCGTTTGCGGGTCTTTCAGCAAGGTGGCGGCAAGTTCGCGGATTTCATCGCTGAAGGTGGCCGAAAACAGCAGGCTTTGCTTGTCTTTGGGTACCGCTGCCAGCACCTTTTTCACGTCATGGATGAAGCCCATGTCGAGCATCCGGTCGGCTTCATCGAGCACCAGAATTTGCACCTGGCTCAGGTCCAGCATGCCTTGCTGCATCAGGTCCAGCAGGCGCCCGGGTGTGGCCACCAGAATATCCACGCCCTTTTTCATGCGGCTGATCTGCGGGTTCATGCCAACGCCGCCAAAGATGGCAGCCGAGGTCAGGTCCATGTATTTGCCATACACGGTGACGGCTTCTTCCACCTGCGCGGCGAGTTCACGGGTGGGGGTCAACACCAGCGCGCGCGTGGCAATGCCGCCAAACTTGTTGCGCGGTGCCTCGCTGGCGCTGAGCTTGTGCAGCATGGGCAACACAAAAGCGGCCGTTTTGCCGGTGCCGGTTTGCGCGCCGCCCAGCAGGTCTTGGCCTGCCAGCACCAGCGGAATGGCTTGTGCCTGAATCGGCGTGGGGGTTTCGTAGCCTTGCTCCAGCACGGCCTTGATGATGGCCGGAGCCAGGTTCAATT
>JAIFMA010000087.1 GCA_020048795.1 Rhodoferax sp. | reverse complement strand
GCTTGAACGAGATGTCGGCCAAGGGCGACCTGATGATTCGCGCCATCAACGTCAACGACTCGGTCACCAAGAGCAAATTTGACAACCTGTACGGTTGCCGCGAGAGCCTGGTGGACGCCATCAAGCGTGCCACCGACGTGATGATTGCCGGCAAGGTGGCTTGTGTGGTGGGTTACGGTGACGTGGGCAAGGGCTCGGCCCAGGCGCTGCGCGCCCTGTCGGCCCAGGTCTGGGTGGTTGAGATTGACCCGATCAACGCGCTGCAGGCCGCCATGGAGGGTTACAAGGTGGTTACCACTGAATACGCGGCTGACAAGTGCGATATTTTTGTCACCTGCACCGGCAACAAGAACGTCATCACCTACAAACACATGGAGGCCATGAAAGACCAGGCCATCGTCTGCAACATCGGCCACTTTGACAACGAAATTGACGTCGCGTCGCTGGAAAAATGCAAGTGGGAAGAGATCAAGCCACAGGTGGACCATGTGATCTTCCCGGCTAAGGGTAAAAAACCTGCCAAACGCATCATCTTGCTGGCCAAGGGCCGTCTGGTGAACCTGGGCTGTGGCACCGGCCACCCGAGTTTTGTCATGAGTTCGAGTTTTGCCAACCAGACCATTGCCCAGATTGAGCTGTTCACCAAGCCCAAGGCCTACAAATCGGGCCAGGTGTATGTGCTGCCCAAACTGCTGGATGAAAAAGTGGCGCGTCTGCACCTGATGAAGGTCGGTGCCATGCTCAGTGAGCTGACTGACGAGCAGGCCGCCTACATTGGTGTCAACAAGGCAGGCCCGTACAAGGCCGATAGCTACCGCTATTGATCGCCGATACCCGTGCGCATTGATCAACTGCTGGTGCTACGCCAGATGGCGAGCACCCGCTCCCAGGCGCAACGCCTGATTGCGGGCGGGGTGCAATGGCTACAAGAGGGGGCATGGCGCCAGCTTGCCAAGAATGGCGACGATGTGCCCGTCGATGCCCAGATTCGGCTGCTCGATGACTCTGAGGCACGTTATGTGTCGCGCGGCGGCCTCAAGCTTGAAGCGGCTTTGCAACAGGTCGGTCTGAATGTGGCAGGTTTGCGCTGCCTGGATGTGGGGCAGTCCACTGGTGGCTTTACCGACTGCTTGCTCCGACACGGCGCTGTTTTTGTCGTCGGGGTCGACGTGGGAAGCGCCCAATTGCATCCGGCCCTGCGCGTTGATCCACGCGTGCTGTGTGTTGAAGGCCTGAATGCACGCTCCCTGAATGCTTCAGATTTAATAGCTGCTTACGCTGACAGCACGGGCGCTGCAGGTCAATTTGACCTTGATGAATCGGATGAGACGGAAGGCCCGGGGGATTTCTCCACTGAATTTGACCTGATCGTCGCCGATCTCTCGTTCATTTCGCAAACGCTGGTATTGCCCGCGGTGGTGCCCATGCTTAAACCTGGGGGACATTTGCTGACGTTGGTCAAGCCGCAGTTTGAGCTGCAGCCGGGCCAGGTTGGCAAGGGCGGTATTGTGAAAGACACCACGCTGTACCGATTGGTCGAGCAGCGTCTGCGCGATGCTTGCACCGGTCTGGGCCTGACGGTGACACACTGGTTTGATTCACCGATTGCCGGTGGTGATGGCAACCGGGAATTTTTTGTTTTCGCGAAAGGCACTCCATGACCGAAGCCGCCCGTTTTCCCCTGAGTATTGAATTTTTCCCGCCAAAAACCCCAGAAGGTGCAGAAAAATTGCGAGCTGTGCGGCAACAACTTTATGCGCTCAAGCCTGAATTTTGTTCGGTGACGTTTGGTGCCGGTGGTTCTACCCAGGAGGGTACATTTGGCACGGTGCGCGACATGCTGGCCGAGGGTGTCAGTGCGGCATCACACTTTTCCTGCGTTGGTGCCACGCGTGATGGCGTGGGCGCGCAACTTGCCACCCTTAAGGCCATGGGTGTCAAGCGTCTGGTTGCTCTGCGCGGTGACTTGCCCAGCGGATTTGGTGCGGGTGGCGAGTTCCAGTATGCCAGCGATCTGGTGGCGTTCATCCGCCGTGAAACGGGTGACAGTTTTCACATCGAAGTGGCGGCCTACCCCGAAATGCACCCGCAAGCGCGTTCGCCTGAAAGTGACTTGCAGGCTTTTGCCACCAAGGTGCAGGCCGGTGCCGATTCAGCCCTGACCCAATATTTTTACAACGCCGATGCCTACTTCCGTTTTGTGGCAGATGCCAATGCGCTGGGTGTGACGGTACCGGTGGTACCCGGCATCATGCCGATTGGCAGTTCCAGCCAGTTGCTGCGTTTCAGTGATGCTTGTGGTGCCGAAATACCGCGCTGGATTCGCCTGCGATTGCAGGGCTTTGGCGACGACAGCGAGTCGATCAAGGCTTTTGGGCTGGATGTGGTGACGGATTTGTGTGAGCGATTATTGGCCGGGGGAGCGCCGGGTCTGCATTTTTATAGCATGAACCAGAGTGCCGCGACGATGGAGATTTGCCAGCGTTTGAGTTTGTAGCAGCGCAATGCGCCCCAAGCTGACGAGCCAAATGTGCCTGTTATTGCGGACCGAGCCCGTAGCGCCCATACACATCCTCAAACCGCACAATATCATCTTCACCCAGATAAGAGCCTGACTGCACCTCGATCATCTCCAGTGGCACCCGGCCCGGGTTCTCCAGCCGATGTTTGGTGCCGAGTGGAATGAAGGTGGACTGGTTTTCGGACAGCAGAAAAGTCTCGCCGCCCTTGCTGACCTTGGCGGTCCCGCTGACCACGATCCAGTGTTCGGCACGGTGGTGGTGCATTTGCAGTGACAAGATGCCGCCCGGTTTGACCACAATGCGCTTGACCTGAAAACGCTCACCGGCATCAATGCCGTCGTACCAGCCCCAGGGCCGGAATACCTTGCGGTGAATGCTGCCCTCAGAACGATGACTGGTGCGCAGGCGATCAACAATTTTTTTCACGTCCTGCGTCTTGTCCTTGTGCGACACCAGGATGGCATCCGCCGTCTCGACCACCACCAAGTCACTGACACCAACGCAGGCGACCAGGCGAACCTCGGACAGTACAAGCGTGTTTTCGCAGTCTTGCAGCATCACATCGCCCTGCGAGACGTTGCCATGGTCGTCTTTGGGCAGCACTTGCCACAGCGCGTCCCAGGCACCCACATCGGACCAGCCGGCATTCAGTGGCAGCACCACGCCAGGTGGCAGCGCACCGCGGACGGCGTTGGTGGCGATGCGCTCCATCACCGCGTAGTCAATCGAGTCGCTGGGGCACTGGGCAAACGCATCTGTGCCCACACGCACAAACTCGCCGTCGGTCTGGCCGGCATCCCACGCGCTTTGGCATGCTGCCAAAATATCGGGGCGACAGTGGGCCATGGCCGCCAGCCACACCGAGGCCTGCATCATGAACAGACCACTGTTCCACAAATAGTTTCCGGCTTCCAGATACGCCTGTGCCGTGGCCAGATTGGGCTTTTCAACAAAGCGGGCAATCAGCCGTGCCGCAGAATGGGCCGGATTGCCAAAGACTTCGCCCGACTGGATGTAGCCATAGCCGGTTTCTGGCGCATCTGGCGTGATGCCGAAAGTCACCACGGCCCCTGTCGCGGCCAGCGCCGCGCCCTGGCTGACGACGTTTTGAAACGCCGATACATCGGTAATCACATGGTCGGCGGGCATCACCAGCAACACTGGATTTACTTCATTTTTTATAGCTGCCAGCGCAGCCAGGGTAAGGGCTGGAGCCGTATTTCTTCCAAAAGGTTCCAGAACAACCGTGCCATCCTGTTGCAGCAGGCGCAATTGCTCGGCAATGACAAAGCGGTACTCTTCATTACACACCACCATGGGGGCGGTCAGCGTGACACCCGGGGTGCCAATGACGCGCCGCACCGTAGCCTGCAACAGCGAATCCTGCCCGACCAGGCTGAGCAACTGCTTGGGATATTTCTCGCGCGACAGCGGCCACAAACGGGTGCCGGAGCCACCCGACAAAACCACCGGCTGAATCAAAATGGATGCGGTCATGGTGCAACTTGAAAGTGAAGAACGGGGCATCGGCAGGGTTGGCACGAGGCAATGTGTCGAGCCTGACGCGCGGCCACACGGCCATCAGGCGCGCGCATCGCCCCAGCGCAGTTGGGCAGTCTCGTCACCCCGGTAAAGGGTTTCACCCACCCGGTCAACACAATAGGTCGGCGAAACGATCATTTCGGTGAAACGCATGTCGGCGGCGATGCGGGTGTATTCGAACAAGATACTGCGCACCACCCGGGCACCTGTGCGAACGTGGCTGCCGTGACCGATCCAGCACGGGCCAATGATGGTGGCCCCAGCTTCGACGTTGACGCTGGAGCCGATGTACACCGGGCCTTCAATCGTGACCTTGTCCCAGGGTATCTGGGTGTTCAGTCCGACCCAGATGCCAGGCTTGACCTCGCGACCGGGCATATTCATTTGCGCCACCTCACCACGCAGCACGCGCTGCAAAATGGCCCAGTAATCGCTGACACGGCCAATATCGATCCAGTTGAAAAACCGCTTTTGGGCAAAAAACGGCAGCTTTTGTTCAACCAACTGCGGGAACAGTTGCGAACCAATGTCATACACCTGGTGGTGCGGCACCAGGTCCAGCACCGCAGGTTCAAAAATATAGATGCCGGTGCTGGCCAGGGTCGATTTGGCATCCGCTGGTTTGGGTTTTTCCTGGAACGACTGAATCTGACCGTTCTCGTCGGCCCCCACAATGCCGTAGTTTTGTACCTCGGCCAGGGGCACGTCCAGCGCCACCACACTGGCAATCGCGCCTTTGTTTTTGTGTTCATGCAAAGCAGCACCGATGTCGAGGTCGATCAGGGCATCGCCACACAGCACCAGCGTGGTGTCGTCAAAAAAACCGCTGAAATCCTGGATGCGCCGCATGCCACCGGCCGAGCCAAAGGGTTTGGGGGTAATTTCACCGTGCTCGCGCACCCCTTCAAAGGCATAACCAATCTGCACGCCCCAGCGGTGACCATCGCCAAAATACTGCTCGATCTTGTGGTGGTTGAAAGCCACGTTGACCATGATCTCGGTGATGCCGTAGCTGGCCAGGTGCTCGATCAGGTATTCCATCACCGGCTTGCCCAGGATCGGGATCATCGGTTTGGGTAAATCTTTGGTCAGGGGCCGGACCCGGGTTCCTTGGCCGGCGGCCAGAATCATGCCTTTAGCCATGGCAGTTCCCTTTTTGCATTGTCATTCTTCAAACTCCCGAAAAAAAGTCAGCTCAACTGCCGACACTATAGCCGTTTGGGTTGGCGCTTTGCCAGCGCCAGGCATCTGAGCACATGGTTGGCAGATCACGCTGCGCCTGCCAGCCCAGCAGATCACGGGCATAGGCGGGGTTGGCGTAACAGGCGGCCACATCACCAGAGCGCCGGGGCGAAATTTTGTAAGCCACTGGCTTGCCGCTGGCTTGCTCAAAGGCGCGCACCATGTCGAGCACGCTGTAGCCGACACCCGTGCCCACATTGACCGCAAAGCATTGGGCATTGGCTTGCAGCCTCTTGAGCGCTGCCAGATGCCCCAGCGCCAGATCGACCACATGAATGTAGTCGCGCACACCCGTGCCATCCGGGGTGGCGTAGTCATTGCCCCAGACGTTGAGAAACTGGCGCCGTCCAATCGCCACCTGGGCCACAAAGGGCAGCAAATTGTTGGGCGTGCCCTGTGGATCTTCGCCAATCATGCCGCTGGCATGCGCCCCCACTGGGTTGAAATAACGCAGGATGCCGAGGCGCCAGGAGGGGTCACTGGCGGACAGATCCCGCAAGATGTTCTCAATCGTCAGCTTGGTCTGTCCATAGGGATTGGTCGCCGACAACGGATGGTCTTCAGTCAGGGGCAGACGCTGCGGGTCACCATACACGGTGGCCGACGAGCTGAACACCAGCGTTTTGACGCCGGTAGCCTGCATGGCCTGGAGCAGTTTGAGCGTGCCAGCCACATTGTTGTCGTAATAGCGCAACGGTTCGGCAACCGACTCGCCGACCGCCTTGAGCCCGGCGAAATGGATCACAGCCTGCGCCTGGCTTGATACCAGGGCGGCTTGCAAGGCGCTCAGGTCGCGGATATCACCTTCAATAAAGCGAACGGTTTTGCCGGTGATGCGCTCAATGCGCCGCAAGGCCTCGGGCTGACTATTGCAAAAGTTGTCAAAAACCGTGACCGGATGTCCGGCATTGAGCAACTCCACGCAGGTATGAGACCCAATAAAGCCGGCTCCGCCGGTGATGAAGATCATGATGGGATGCCTCGAGTGTGTGAGATGTCTGGAGTTTAGACCGAACGAGCGCTGCCAAAATCAACGCGTGATCCAGTGCCCCAGGGCTGAATGTGGCGGGCATCTTGCGTTATAAGCGGTTTGACAACGACTTGACGTTTCTTGGAGATGACGATGGCTTTTTCGGTCCACGGCCGTGCGTTTGCACACATTGCAGCGTTCCACCCCGAACTGACGGCGTTCAGGCGCGATTTGCATGCGCACCCGGAACTGGGTTTTGCAGAGGTTTACACCGCTGCGCGCGTCAAGCAGGCGCTGCAAGTGTGTGGTGTCGACGAGATTCACACCGGTATCGGTAAAACCGGGCTGGTGGCAGTGATCAAGGGGCAGCGCCAGACCTCGGCAAAAATGATCGGCCTGCGCGCCGACATGGACGCATTGCCCATGACCGAGCACAACAACTTTGCCTGGAAATCAGGCACGCCCGGCCTGATGCACGGCTGTGGCCACGACGGCCATACTGCCATGCTGGTGGGGGCTGCGCGCTACCTGGCCGAAACGCGCAATTTTGATGGCACGGCGGTGCTGATTTTTCAGCCCGGCGAGGAGGGCTACGCGGGCGCGCAGGCGATGATTGACGATGGCATGTTTGAGCGTTTTCCGGTGCAATCCATTTACGGCATGCACAACTGGCCGGCCATGCGCCCCGGCACCATCGGCCTGAATTCGGGGCCAATGATGGCCGCGGCCGACCACATCACGATCGAGATCACCGGCCAGGGAGGACACGGCGCACATGCCTACCAGACCATTGACCCGGTGCTGGTGGCCGGCCACATCATCACGGCGGTGCAGAGTATTGTCTCGCGCAACGTCAAACCGGTGGACAGCGCCGTGATCAGCCTGTGTGCCATGCAAGCCGGTGATCTGACTGCCATGAGTGTGATTCCGGGTAGCGCCACGCTGGTGGGCACGGTGCGCACCTTCAGCGCAGCGGTGCAGTCCCTGGTCGAGCGGCGTCTGACCGAACTTTGCAGCGCCGTGGCCCAAGGCTTTGGTGCCTGTGCCAGCGTGACCTATCAGCGCATGTACCCAGCCACCCTCAACACCGCACCCGAGGCACAGTTTGCCGGCGATGTGGCCGAGCGGCTGGTGGGGGCTGCCAATGTGGTGCGCGATCTGGAGCCCAGCATGGGTGCAGAAGATTTTTCGTTCATGCTGCGGGTCAAGCCCGGTGCTTATATGCGGCTTGGGCAGGGTACCGAGAAGGGACCGGGCAGTTGTCATTTGCACAACAACCGGTTTGATTTCAATGACGAGGTGTTGCCGCTGGGCGCTGCATTACACGCCGGTCTCGTGGAGCAGGGCCTGCCCTTGGTTTGATGATCACTGTCACTGGGCGCTGGCTTTGTCGTGGTCATGGCTGGATGGGGCTTGTCCCAAAGCCAGTTCGGCCACTGCGGTGCCTACCGTGGCCTTCTCGCCAGCGCTGGCAAATTTGCTGTACTTGCCCAGCAGGCTCACCATCTGGCCGTAAATGCGCGGGTTGGCCGCCAGGCATTCGCGCTGTTCCAGAAAATCGGCATCGCCTGAGAGATTGCCAACCAGTCCGCCCGCCTCGGTGATCAGCAGCGAGCCAGCCGCTACATCCCAGGGTTGCAGACCCAACTCGAAAAAACCGTCGGTAAAACCTGCTGCCACATAGGCCAGATCGAGCGCGGCGGCACCTGGGCGGCGCAGTCCGGCAGTGCGCTGCATCATGTCACCCATCATGCGCAGGTAGGTGTTGATGTCGTCATCGACACGGTACGGGAAGCCGGTGGCAATCAGGCATTCTTGCAACCGGGTACGTTTGGCGACCCGCATGCGCCGATTGTTCATATACGCACCACGGCCACGGGTGGCCGTAAACAGGTCATTGCGGCTGGGGTCGTAAATGACCGCCTGCTCGACCTTGCCCTTGACGGCCAGCGCCAAGCTGACGCAGTAAATGGGCAGGCCGTGGATGAAGTTGGTGGTGCCGTCCAAAGGATCAATGATCCAGACAAACTCGGAATCTTTGGCACCATGTTCACGCCCGGACTCTTCAGCCCAGATGCCGTGGCCAGGATAGGCGCTCAGCAGGGTCTCGATGATGATGTCCTCAGAGGCCTGATCTACTTCAGTGACGAAGTCGTTGACCTGCTTTTGCGAGACGCGCACCGATTCGACATCGAGCGCGGCGCGGTTGATGATGGCACCTGCGGCTCGGGCAGCCTTGATGGCTACGTTGATCATCGGATGTAAATTGGATGTGTTCATCGGTCCTGAGCGGTAGGTGGGTGGCGCGCATCTGTGTACAGGGTGCGGCGGGCGGCGACAATACCCCGATTTTAACGGCCCACCATGCAGACGCGGTTCATCCTGATCAACACCAGCCATGCGGGCAATGTCGGTGCTGCCGCGCGGGCCATGAAAACCATGGGCTTTGCCGACCTGGTGCTGGTGGCGCCGCGATGGCCCAATGTGCTGCATCGCGAAGAAACCATCCAGCGCGCCAGCGGTGCGCTGGATGTGCTGAAAAATGCCCGTATCGTGGCCACGCTGGACCAGGCGCTGGACGGCATGACACATTTGTGCGCCACCGCCATGACCCCACGCGACTTTGGCCCACCAACCGTGGCACCCCGAGTCCATTTTGATGCGCTATTGAATACTGAGCTGCCTGCGCAATGGGGACAAGGGCTAGAGGCTGAAAAGTCTTGTAACAAGGGGGTGGCATTCCTGTTTGGCTCAGAACGCTTTGGCATGCGCAACGAAGATGTTTACCGTTGCCATGTGTGTTTGAGCATTCCCAGCAACCCGCAGTTTGGTTCGCTCAACCTGGCTTCGGCGCTACAGGTAATTGCCTACGATTGGCGGATGGCCCTGGGTGCCTACCCGGTGCAGGCTGCGACCGTCAACGCGGCGTTGGCCGATGCCAGTCAGGTGGCGGGCATGCTGGCGCATCTGGAGCAGGCGCTGGTGTCGATTGGTTTCCTGGACCCGCTGGCACCCAAAAAGCTGATGCCCCGGCTCAACCAGTTGTTCAACCGGGCGGGTGTGACCGAAGAAGAAATCCACATCCTGCGCGGTATGGCCAAGATGATGATGAAACCGCAGCCCCTGATGACCACCGAGATTTGCCGCAAAGATTAGACTTCAGCCATGTTTTCCAGACTCCGCTCCGATATTCAATGCATTCTTGACCGTGACCCGGCCGCCCGCAGCACCTGGGAGGTGCTGACTTGTTACCCCGGTCTGCATGCGGTGATGTTTCACCGCCTGGCGCACGCCTGCTGGACGCATGGTTTCAAATGGCTGGGGCGCTACATTTCGCACACCACCCGGTTTTTGACTGGTATCGAGATTCACCCTGGCGCAAAAATTGGTAACCGGGTGTTTTTTGACCATGCCATGGGTGTGGTGGTGGGCGAAACGGCTGAGATTGGCGACGACTGCACGATTTACCAGGGTGTCAC
>JAIFMA010000248.1 GCA_020048795.1 Rhodoferax sp. | reverse complement strand
TACCTTTTTGCATGCGTTGCACCCAACTGGCCCGTTCTTTGAGAAGAATGTCACGCTGCCGCCTCACTGCGCGCAGTTCTCTATTTGTCAACCTGAAAGGAATTCATGCACTACACCATTGCGTGCACCCAGCACCGTGGAAGAGACAATCGTTTCCCACAGCAACAAGATAGCCTGTGGAATGGGGAAACCGTGTTTCAAAAGCGCAACCTGCTGCCGCAGCAGTATGTGGCGCACGGCGAAAGCCTTTCAGTGGCTGTGGCAGATGGGGTGGGCTGCAGCCCGCGCGCCGAGCTGGCCAGCCTGTGCGTTTTGCAAGCACTGGCAAGTGAATCGCCAGACAAGGCATTTGACCGAGGCCTGGTGTGGCGCTTGCAAGAAAAATTGTGCAAGAGCCTGGCACGGGGCGCAACGCGCGGGTCGTCCACCACGCTGGCGGCGGTACGATGCTACCCCGATCATTGCGAAGTGCTCAATGCGGGCGATAGCCGCGTCTATCGCATCAGTGCAGCGGGGGTGTGGCAGCAGCTATCGCATGACCACTCGCTGATCAACTCCCTGATTGAGCAGGGCGAAGCCGAAGAGGGTGTGGAATATGCAAGCTTCTACTATTCGCTGGACTCATGCCTTGTGGCCGATGGCGAAGAGAGCGAATTTGCCATTCACCGCCGCATTGAGCGCATGGCCGCGGGCGACACCCTGCTGCTGTGCACCGACGGCGTGCACGACACCTTGAGCGAGGCGCAACTGCAATCGCTGTACAGCGCCAGCCTTTCGCCCAAAGAACAAGCACAGGTTTGGCGCGATGCGGTGCTTGCGGCAGGCGCCCCCGACAATCTGTCGCTCATCGTGCTGCGCTACGACGCACCCGGTGGCGAGCAAAGTGCCGGACCACAGTGCACGCAATGCCATGGTTAATGACGGAGGCCTTGCGCCGTACCCACGTCACTTTTGCTCAAAAGTGCGGTCGTGACCAGCCGCTACGGTCAGCAAGCGGATGAAATTGCCATCGCGATAGGCGGTGCAACGGGGTGATTGCGTGATTCGCAATGCGTAAATTTTTGTCCCAAATTCGGGATCCACTTTACCTTGTGAAGGGATTGTCGCGCAGATGCCCTGGCAATTGCTATAATATATATAGCTGCAAACGCTTATTTATCAAGCGCCAGAGGCTGATTCAGCAAGAATTTTTGCTTCGGCTTCGGCGCTGCAATAAGCACGCACCAGCGAGATCAATTCATCCTCGGGATAGGGTTTGCCGAGGTAGTGATCGACCTTGAGGGTACGCGCATAGTCGCGGTGTTTTTCGGCCAGACGCGAGGTGATCATGATGATCGGCATGCCTTGCAGGTTTTCATCGGCGCGGATGTTGCGCACCAGGTCAAAACCATCCATGCGTGGCATCTCGATATCGGTCAGCACCACCGAGGGCTTTTCTATCTGCAGCACTTCCAGTGCGTGCAGGCCATCGTTGGCCAGCGCCACCCGGTAACCTTCGCGCTTGAGCAGGCGCTGGGTCACCCGGCGCACTGTGATCGAATCGTCCACCACCAGCACCAGCGGCATTTGCCTGGGCGCTGTTGGCACGCCTGGCACCCGGTCGAGGCCCTTGGTGCCGTCTTGGGCCTCGACAACCGGTTGGGCAAACGTGCGTGCCCGCTGCCCATAGGTGTGCGCCAGCGCGACCGGGTTGTAGATCAATACCACCGCCCCGGATGCCAGCACCGACATACCTGCCAGCCCCGGCAGGCGTGACAACTGGGGCCCGAGGTTTTTCACCACCGCCTCCTGGTTGCCTAACACCTCATCGACATGCATGGCCACGCGCTGTCCGGCACTTCTGAACACTGCCACCACGGCAGTTTTGCCCCGGACATCGGTGCTGCTGGCAGAAATCTGTAACAAGGCACCAGCCCAGAAAAATGCCACGGCCTCGCCGTTGCAGTCAAATTCATGGCTTTGGTAGGCAGCATCAAGCTCCGCCACCGGGATCCGCCGCACCACCTCCACCAAGTTGGATGGCACCCCCATCACCACCTCCCCCATGCGCAGCAACACCACCTGGGTGACCGCCATGGTCAGGGGCAACACCAGCTTGAACTGCGTGCCATGGCCCGATGTTGTGCTGAGCTCAATACGACCACCCAGGGCGCTGACCTCGGTCCGGACCACGTCCATGCCAACGCCGCGCCCTGCCATTTCGCTCACTTCGTCGGCGGTGGACAAGCCGGAGGTGAAAATCAGGTTGGCTATTTCGTCATCCGACAGTGTTTGTTCGGCACGGATCTGACCTTTTTCCAGAGCCTTTTGTCGAATGCGGCTCAAGTTGAGCCCGGCACCATCGTCACGAATCGCGACGATCACATCATTGCCTTGCTGTGTCACCGTGATGATGATTGACCCAAGGGCTGGCTTCCCGGCCTTGGCACGTTCTGATGCCGGCTCGATGCCATGCCCTACCGCGTTGCGCAGCAAATGCTCAAACGCAGGTGCCACCCGGTCCAGCACGCCCCGATCCATGTCCAGCGACCCCCCCACAATTTCCAGCTTCACCGGTTTGTCATAGTCTTTGGCGGCCTGGCGAACCACACCATACAGACGATCCGAGACACTTTCGAAATCAACCATCCGGGTACGCAGCAAGTCACGCTGCAACTCGCGCGTCTGGCGTGCCTGGGCGACCAGGTCGTCCTCAACGCCCTCAACGGTTTGCTGCAGGCTGCGCTGCAAGGTGGCCACATCGTGAACCGACTCAGCCATCATGCGGGTGAGTTCCTGCACCCGGGTGAAGCGGTCAAACTCCAGGGGGTCAAAACCCTGGGTCGTGTCTTTGGTTTGGGCCAGACGCGACTCCATTTGTGATTCTGACTGCAGTTCCATGTCACGCAACTGGTGTCGCAGGCGGTTCAGGTTTCCGGTAAGTTCGCTCAACGCACCGCGCAGCTGACCCAGTCGGGCCTCCAGCCGGGACCGGGTGATCATCACCTCGCCGGCCTGGTTGAGCATACGTTCAAGCAGCTTGGATTTCACCCGCGTGGTTTGATTCGAGCTGCGGCGCGCCAGCGGTGCCGGTGCCGCTTGGGACGGCGCTACAGACACCGGAACCGGGACAATTTCTACCTTGTCGGGCACAGGCAACACGTCTGGCCTGATGTCCGGTGCGGGCTCGGGCTCTTGTGGCACCGGCGCAGCTTCGGGCAACACCAAGGCGGCCAGGGGCATGGCGCGCAACTCATCAAAACAGGCCGAGATGCTGTCTAGTCGTGCCAGCAGGGGATCAATCAGGGCGCTGGTGGGTGCCTCCATGTCAATGGTTTCCGCCGCCGACTCCATTCGATGCGCCATCTCTCCGAGCCGCATGGCACCGGCCAGACGCGCACTACCCTTGAGGGTGTGCAGTGCCCGCAACACCTCCCGACGGGCTCCTTGAGCGTCGGGATGTGCACTCCATTGCCGCAAGGCGCTGCCAAGTTGCGGTAACAGTTCGAGTGCTTCTTCTTCAAATATCGGAAACAGATCGACATCGATCGTGTCGCGTGCGCCAATTTCTTCCTCGGGCACCAACTCGGGCTCCACCAAAGATGCCACCTCAGTGGCGACAGGCGCAAAGTCAAGGTTCAAGTCATCGAGCAGCAGGTCTTCTGGCTCTTGGGAGTTGGGTGCCGGCTGCACTGAGTTGCCAAAGGCAACATCGAGAATTGCCCGCAACGCCTCCAGATGTGCCGGATCAGGCTGTTTCAGAAAACCAGCCGCAAACTGATGCAATAAACGGCGAATATCTTCTGCAACTTCGATAAACAGTTTGGCGTGCTCGGCCAGACCGGCACCGCCCAATTGGGTGTGCTCCAGGGCATACTCCAGGGCCCGTGCCAACTCGGATAGCGCCATGAAACCAACGGTGGCCGAACTGCCTGCCAGGGAGTGGGCCAGCGCCACCGTATTGTCTTGCAGCGGGTGGTCGAGTTCAAATGACCACTCGGTCAGCTCGGTCAGCAAGCGTCGCGACCATTCGTCAGCCTCATTCAGGTAAACGTTGTACAGCGCCAGACCAATGCGCAGAGAGTCAATCACCTTGACTTGGTCCTCCGGCTCGGTCTCAGGCATCGACTCGGTTTCATCGGCCGACTCAGGCACCGGTTGCGCTTCAGGTGCTGGCGTGGATGCGGGCTCTGGCAACGCTTCTGTGCTGAGTTCTGCGGCCAGGTCCTGCAACGGATCGGGCTCTGAGGCCAGCGCAGGCTCAGTGGCCGGTGCTTCAGGCAACACTGCTGGCGCAAGGGGTGTCAGCACATCCTCAAGATCGAACGAAACCTCAATGGCATCTGCCACCACCGGTGGGGCATCGGGTGGTGCTGGCAGCAACTGATCAAACGAGAGATCGAGCAAATCCTCGGTCGCCGTGTCACCTGCATGCAAAAAGCCCACCGCGTCGGTACCCGGCTGGTGCGCCTGCGGCTGCTGAGTGAAGTCAATCGTCTGTGTGTCGCCAAAATCGATCATCTGCGTGGCAGAAAAATCTTCTGGCAATTCGGGCGCGTCATACAACTCGTTGGCGGGCAGATCCAGTGCCGCAGCAGGGGGCGCCGCCAGCGTCGGATCGGGGGGTGGCATCAGCTCGACCGGCTCGGCCACCGTCGCCACGCTGGCCATCTTGGGCAGCAGCAGTTCCTCAGCCACGCCGTCGAGTCGCAGGCGGTCGGCTGCCTGGCGAAACGGCAAGGCCCGCCAGGAAGCGTCGGTATGGGCCGCAATGTCCTCAATCCAGCGTGCAAACCCTTCGATGGCCTGCTCGGACAGCCGTATCAAGGCCGGGGTTGCCGCCAGTTGCTGGGGCAACCAGGCGTTGAGCAACTGCTCCATGGCCCAGGCAGCTTCGCCGAACTCGTTGAGTCCGACCATTCGGGAACTGCCCTTGAGTGTGTGGAAACACCGCCTCAGACTGGTCTGCTGTTCCAGATCGGCGGGGCTGTCCCTGAGCGCGGCCAAAGTCCCCAAACCGTTTTGCGCCACCTCGCGGGCTTCATCGAGAAAAATGTCACGCAACTCGGCATCGTCGTCTTCGATCTCCGGTGTGGCAGACGGCGAAAGTGTCGCTGGCTGTGGCACCGCAGGTGCCGGTTGCGCGAGCGCTGCCGTCTCGGGGAGCCTCGGTGCTGCAGGCTCAACGGCTGCTGTCGGCAGGGCTGGCGCTGGTGGCTCTGGCGGCGTTGGCAATACTTCGGGCGTGGCATCGACCACGGGGGTTGCGAGCTGCGGTGCTGCCGCAGGCTGATCCGCCTTGGGCTTCTGACGCCCCATCAAAGAGCGAAACTCGCCCAGGGCATCGTCATAGACAAAGAGTTTTTTGGCCAGCTCGCGCTGGTAACTCAGCATATCGATCAAAAATCCGAGCGCACCCAGGCTGTTGCCCAGCTTCTCAAAGACACCCGTCGAATCGGTTGCGGCATCATCAACCAGAAAACGTTCGGCGCTGTCGCGCATCCGCAGTACCGCCACGGCTGCCTGATCCAGCCCCAAAACAGAAAACACACCGCGCATCTGTGACAGACACCCGGGCACCTGTTGCAGGGGTGTTTTGTCCTCGGGGTGACGAAAATAGGTATCCAGCGATGATTCAACTTCGTTCAAGGTGCCTCGAAGCTCATCGACCACACTGCCCATGGTCTGGCGGTCACTGACCCGGCGGTACAGCTCTTCCATCCACTCGTCCAGAGGCTCTGGCTTGCCACCGGAAAGGGCATGGTCAAGCCGTTGCGCCAGGCGGTTGCCACGCTGCAGCATCAGTTCGTTGGTCGGATCCAGATCTTCGTAAGCTGCTTCCAGGTAGAGCACGGCGGTGGCTACTTCCATGGCCAGCGACGGAATGGGTGCGTTGCCAGAGCGGCTGACAGCGTCCAGGGCCCGCGTCAAGGCGCTGGCCAGCTCACCACTTTCAGGGTGCAGTTTGACAATGGAGTCAGACACCAGGCTGAACTGGTCCAGCGCCGTCTTGATACGGCTGGTCTCGCCGCCAGACAGTGAGGACCAGGTTTCTGTGGCGGCGGCAATGCGTTTGCGTGCCTGCGCCAACAGGGCCGGATCAAAGCGCCCGAACTGGGTCTTGTCGTAATCGATCCGGGCCGGCTGTGCCAGGCCATAAGCGACCTGCACAGCCCGCAGGGCGGGTACCTCCTGATCGGGCCCCACCACAGCCTGAGCACAAAAAAACAGCAAATCCTGAACCAGACGCTCGGAAATGTCGGGCTCGCCCCGCGCCAGGGTGCGGTACTGCAACAGGACGCGGGAGGCCGCACGTTTGGCATAAATGTCTGGTGCCGATAAACCCAGCGCCACTGACTGAAAGTACGCCGCCGCCACGGCCCACAACACCCGGGGATGAAGTTCGGTCTGGCCCGCGGCAAATCCCAGGCTGATGTCAAGCATGGCACGCGCCGAAGGCACATGGCCGGTCTTGACCACATTGAGGATGTAGCCGTCGATGCGCGAACGCACGGTAGCGTCATACGGCAAGGGGGTGATGGATGGGGGCAGTGGCACGTCAATCCAGCGCCATTCATGCTGCCACAGATCGGCGGGATGGATACGGTCCTCGCCCACTAGGTCAAGCACCTCGCGGTATTGCGGGAAAAGTGCTACCGCAGACAGGCGCTTGCCTTTCAGGATGCCCTCAAGGTAGTCGGTCAGGGCAAAGCTGGCCCGTTCGACCTTGAGGGCGGCTTCGTCGCTACAGAACTCTGGCTTTTGGACAAATTTCTGCACCAGCGTTTCCATCGCCCGCAGCATTTTGGCAGGCACTTCCAGCCCAACCATCTCCAGTGCGCCAACGGCCTGGTGCAGTTGCTGGCGTGCGATGCGCAGGTGGCTGCCGTCGAGCGCTGCCAGGTCCGAACCCCGGGACAGTTCAGCATCCCGAACAAAACGACGCAGCGCCTTGGTGGCGCCATCCAGCGACTTGCGCAATTCATCGAGCACCCAGGCCAATGGACCCAGGTCGGACTCGAAGCTTGCGCTCTCGCCAGTCAATGCTGCTTGAGCTTGCATGAATTAATCCGCCAAAGAAAGGTTGAAACGGGCCACGTCAGACAATCCGGAAGCGTGCCACCGACTGGCGCAACTCTTCGGCCATCTTGGAGAGCTCACGGACCTGGGTTGCGGTGGAACGTGTGCCCTCGCCGGTCTGCTCGGTGACGGCAAAGATATGCTGGATATTGCCTGCGAGCTCGTTGGCCAGGTTGGCCTCTTGCAGGGTGGAGGATGAAATGTGCTCGATCAAATCGGCCAGTCGGCGCGACACCTGGTCAATCTGGCTCAAGGCCGTCCCTGCGTTATCGGACAGCTTGGCACCTTCCACCACGCCGTGGGTCGAGCGTTCCATGGCTCCAACCGCATCATGGGTGTCGGTCTGAATCGCCTTGACCAGCGCTGCAATCTGGCGCGTGGCATCAGCCGAGCGCTCTGCCAGTCGCTGCACCTCTTCGGCCACCACCGAAAAGCCGCGCCCGGCATCGCCTGCCGAGGCTGCCTGAATGGCGGCGTTGAGCGCCAGCACATTGGTCTGTTCGGTGATGTCGGAAATCAATTCGGTGATTTCGCCGATTTCCTGCGACGACTCACCGAGTCGCTTGATACGTTTGGAGGTGTCCTGGATCTGGTCGCGGATGATGTTCATGCCGCCGATGGCGTTTTGAACCGCCTGCAAACCGACTTCTGCCGCCTGCAGGGATTGCCGGGCCACATCGGCCGACTCCTGGGCCCGGTTGGACACCTGGTTGATGCGGGTGGCCATATCCACCACCGACCGGCCGGTTTCACGAATTTCATGCAACTGTTCGTTCGATGCTGCCAGCAATTCGGTCGATGTCACATCCACATCCGCCGTGGTCTGCGCCACCCTGGAAGCCGTGTTTTGCACATTGCCCACCAGCGAACGCAGTTCCTCCACGGTGTAATTGACCGAGTCTGCAATGGCACCGGTGATATCTTCAGTGACGGTTGCCTGCTGGGTCAGGTCGCCTTCAGCGACCAGTTGCAACTCGTTCATCAAGCGCAGGATCGCCGCCTGATTGGCATCATTGACCCGCTTGGCCTCCTGCTCCTGGGCTTGGGCTTCAATCTTGAGGGCCTCGGCATCCACCTGACGCTGCCGGCTGTCGAGCAGTTGCACATAGGACAAAGCCGCCGCGCCCAGGATCGTCAGCAGCGCAGCAATGGCCAGAATCGCCATCACCGCAGTGCTCAGGTTGGTCTGCTCGGACAATGAGGCCTGCAGGGTTTCCAGGTTGGCGCGCAACGACTCGCTATCAGCCAGAATCGCGACCTGCGCTGCCCGGGCCGCTTTCAGGCCTGGCAAACTGCCCAGCACCGCGCTGACCGGGGCGCTGGTTTCTTCAAACAGCTGGATCAATGCGCTCAGTTTCTCACGCGTGGCCGCATCGTTGGTCACGGCCAGTCGAAGCTCGGCGCTGCCGTCCTGCAGGCCTTTGGCAGTTTGCCTGAAAACCAGCAGGTCCTTGTCCAGCAGGGCCAGGGCCTCGGGGCTGACACCGTCAATACTCAAAAACTCGGCGGCTGACTTGCCAATGCGCTGTGTCAGCATGGCCAACTGATTCGCCGCTGCGATGTCTGGCGCTGCTGCACCCTGTTGCTGTTTCAGGGTTGCCACGGCATTGGCAAGCTCAAGCAGCGTGTTGGATTGTCGATGTACCAACGCCATGGCCGCGCCGGCCTGGGTCAGGGTCTTCTTCTGGGCCACCACTGTGGCTGCGCTCTTCTCGGCCCGGTCGGCCAGCGGCTCCGCCTTGTCGAGGGTTTGCCGGTCAACCTCGCCCACTGCCGACAGACCCATATCGGCGTCTCCCGCCATCAAACCATGGACCGACCTGGCAAGAATTTGCGAGCTCTGCGTCACATCGGCAAAGGCCCTGGCATCGCCCACCAGCGCCTGCGTGACCAACTTGGCAAGGCGTTGCGATTGCATCAAGGCCTGGCCGGTGGCGTTCAATTGCCGGGCGGCCTGACTGCTTTGGCTCATCCCCACCACGGTGGCACCCACCAGCAACAGCAAAAAGCCAATCAGCATGACCGTCAACACCCGCTGGTGTTGCGCCACGGTTTTTTTGCCCAAAAACGGCAACGTGAGCTGTTCAATCCGGCCTTTTGCACTCACCCCGGTATCGGGCAGAATTTCTGGTGGTCCGTATTGCGTCTGGCTGGACTTGAGCTCCGCCTCCAATTGGTACATCGAGACATCGGGGACGGCCATGCGTGAATCCAGTTCGGAGTCGCGAGACTTTCGTCCGAAAACACGCTTGAGTAGATCCATGACAGCCATAAGGTAACCCCAATCTATAAATCAGGTGCCGATATTCAGAAAATCGGCAGTCTGGGACAGCAAACGCATATCGAGTTCTTGCCACTGCCGTCCCTGCGCGTCCAAAAAAACCTTTCCCAGGAAAGGGGGTGACCCTGGCGGGGCGGGCTGAGTGCCGGAAAAAGCCTCCGCCCGGCGTAACCCGGCCAGACCATCGACCATCAGGGCGCAATTGATTTCAAGCTCTGGGTTGAACGTGATCAGACGCACTTCCGACCAGGCCTGTTCACCGCGCACCGGTGCCTCAAGGCGATCCAGAAAACCCGCCAGATCAACCACCGCATACAGGCCACCGCGCAAATTGACGACACCGCTGAACCACGCCGAGGCGTAGGGTACCCGCGCAATGCTTGCCAGCGGAAATATCTCGCCCGACTGGTTGAGCGGCAGCAGGTAGTGCCGGGTGCCCACCAATACGGCCAGCCAGGAGGCAGCAACCGGATCATTGCGTGCCGACTGCAGTCGCCCCGCCAGGCGGTTCTGCAGGTCTTTGAGTGCTTCTCTTTTTGTCATGGGTGCCTCAAATCACCCCAAGGCCTTGATTTTTTCCATCAACTCTGCCGGATTGACCGGTTTGGTGATGTAGTCGCGGGCTCCCTGGCGCAGTCCCCAGACGCGGTCTGTCTCGAGTTTCTTGCTGGTGCAAAGAATGATGGGAATGCCTGCATACTGCGGCGTGCGGTTGATCGACCGGGTCAATTGATAGCCGTTTTGCCCGGGCATCACCACATCCATCAGGATCAGGTCGGGAATGGCATCGGCCAGCCGTTTGAAGGTCTCGTCAGCACCTTCGGCGGTGCGCACCGACATGCCGTTTTTTTGCAACACATCGGTCAGGAACATCAGTTCGGTCTTGGAGTCATCGACCACCAGCACATGATGAATCGTCACTGTACACCCCCCTCGGCAGTCAAGCCAAATTGTTCAACGGCCTTGAGGAGTTGGTCTTTGGTAAATGGTTTGGTCAAATAATCCTGTGCGCCCACCATACGCCCACGTGCCTTGTCAAAAACCCCATCCTTGGACGACAACATCACAATCGGCACGCTGGCGAACTTGGCGTTGCGCTTGATGATGGCGCAAGTCTGGTAGCCGTCCAGTCTGGGCATCAAAATATCGCAGAAGATCAGGTCCGGGCGGTAGTCGCTGACTTTGGCCAGCGCGTCGAAGCCATCTTCAGCCAGCATCACTTCATGTTTGCCTGCCTTCAAGAAGATTTCGGCGCTACGCCGGATGGTATTGCTGTCGTCAATCACGAGAATTTTCAAATTTGATGCTGCCGTATTCACCAGCTTTACTCCTGAGTTGACTCAATCACCCTGACACAAGGCCACTAAAACTTATGCAGGTGACAGGTTACCTGTTTTTCATTCAAAAATCACGCAGTGAATGCACAAAATGGTGACATTTCAAATTTGCACCATCTCAAAATCCTCTTTGCGTGCGCCACATTCCGGACAAGTCCAGTTCAGGGGGACCGAATGCCAAGGTGTACCAGGCGGCACGCCATGTTCAGGGCTACCTGCTGATTCCTGGTAAATCCAGCCGCAAATCAGGCACATCCAGGTGGTTGATTGAGTCACAGTAAAACAGCCTTCAAATAGAATACCCATCGCGCCGTGCCGCTTCAGGCGCGGTCACCGGCCCCCGTACAAGTCATCATATTTTGCCTGAAGAAAATCCCGACGCATTCATGCCAGCCGACACCGTCACAGCCAGCGACCCCGATCCATCCAAATCAGACGCGCCGGCCTGTGTACTGGTCTTCAACAGCAACGACCCCTGTGGTGCCGGTGGACTGGCCGCCGATGTCGTGGCGATGGCCTGCGTGGGCGTTCATGCCTTGCCGGTCATGGCAGGCACCTATGCCCGCGATAGCGCCCGGATATTTGACTTCTACCCGCTCGATGATGAGGCTGTGGCCGAACAGGCGCGTGCCGTGCTGGAAGACATCCAGGTGCAGGCGATCCGGCTCGGCTTTGCCGGCACACCTGACAATCTGGGCGTGGTAGCGGGTATTGCCGCCGATTACGACGACATTCCCCTGATTGCCTGCATGCCCGATCTGTCGTGGTGGAATGACAACGCCATAGATGCCTACCACGAAGCCTTTGCCGACCTGATCCTGCCGCAGACGGCGGTGCTGGTTGGCAGTTACAGCACGCTGACACGCTGGTTGTTGCCAAACTGGCACAACCAGCGCCCACCTGGTGCCCGCGATATTGCCGTAGCAGCGGGCAAGCGGGGTGCCAGTTGCACCCTGGTCACGGGTATCGACCTGGCGCACAGCGGTTTCGCAAACACCTTGTCATCGCCGCAAACCTTGATGGCCAGCGCCCGGTTTGACCGACTGGCCGGCCCGTTTATCGGCAGCGGGGACACGCTGTCGGCCACTTTCTGCGCCTTGCTGGCCAGCGGCTATGAACTAACCGAGGCTTTTGCACAGGCGCTGAGCTACCTCGATGGCAGCTTGCGGGAAGGTTTTCGACCCGGCATGGGTCACACCCTGCCTGATCGCCTGTTTTGGGCGCAACCCCACGCCAAGAACGCTGATACTTCGGGCGATACGCCTTTTTCAACCCCTGGTTCACAGGAACCCATGGCTCATGACACACAACACTGACCTCAATGCCAAGCTGTTCGAGCGCGCCCGCCGCGTCATCCCTGGCGGCGTCAACTCGCCGGTGCGCGCCTTCAAGGCGGTGGGCGGCACGCCCCGATTTATCCAGCGCGCCCAGGGTGCTTACTTGTGGGATGCCAATGGCCAACGCTACATCGACTACATCGGCTCCTGGGGGCCGATGATCCTGGGGCACGGTCACCCGGCGGTGGTCGAGGCGGTGCAACAAGCGGTGCTGCAAGGTTTCTCGTTTGGTGCCCCGACCGAGCGTGAGGTCGAGCTGGCCGAGGAAATCTTGCGTCTGCTGCCGTCGATGGAGATGGTGCGCCTGGTCAGCTCTGGCACCGAGGCCGCCATGAGCGCCATCCGCCTGGCGCGCGGTGCCACCGCACGCAGCAAGCTGATCAAGTTTGAGGGCTGCTACCACGGCCATGCCGACGCACTGCTGGTCAAGGCCGGCTCGGGCCTGGCCACTTTTGGTAACGCCACCAGCGCCGGTGTGCCGCCCGAGGTGGTGCAGCACACACTGGTGCTGGAATACAACAACCTGGAGCAGCTCGAAGCCGCCTTTGCGCTGCATGGGCCCGAGCTGGCCTGCCTGATGATCGAGCCGATTGCCGGCAACATGAATTTTGTGCGCGCCACCGTCCCGTTTGTCAAACGTTGCCGCGAACTGTGCAGCCAGCATGGTGCACTGCTGGTGTTTGACGAGGTGATGACTGGCTTCAGGGTGGCGCTGGGCGGCGCGCAAAGCGTGTATGCGCGTGACATCCCCGGGTTCGAGCCCGACCTGACGGTGATGGGCAAGGTGATTGGCGGGGGCATGCCGCTGGCGGCATTTGGTGGCAAGCGTGCGGTGATGGAACTGATGGCCCCGATCGGCCCGGTTTACCAAGCCGGCACCCTGAGCGGCAACCCGGTGGCCACCGCCTGCGGCCTGGAAACCCTGCGCCAGATTCAACAACCCGGTTTTTTTGAGGCCCTGTCGCGCAAAACCCGCAGCCTGGTCGATGGCTTCCAGGCCGCTGCTGCCGCGCAGGGTGTGCCCTTCAGCGCCGATTGTCAGGGTGGCATGTTTGGTTTTTTCCTGTTCCAGGATCTGCCGCAAAACTATGCCACGGTGATGACCACCAACAGTCAGCGCTTCAACACCCTGTTTCACGGCCTGCTTGATCGTGGTGTGTACATCGCACCGGCGCTGTACGAGGCCGGCTTTGTCAGCGCGGCACACACCGAGGATGACATTGCCCAGACCCTTGGTGCCGCCGCAGAAGCTTTTCGATTGCTATAACTTAAATAGCTGCTTGCGCATACTGTATGAGCGCTGGAGCCCAATACTTACCTTTATTATTATGAAACTCAGAACCTTTTTATCTTTTCTGGCAGTCAGTGGCGGCTTGCTGGCACGCCACGGCGCAGCCAGGGCGGCAGCGCCGTTTGTGGCGCTGGAGGACGCGCGCGTCGCACTGGACAAATCATCGATGCTGGTGGTTGATATTCGCGAACCCAGCGAGCACGCCACCGGCGTGGCCAAGGGTGCCGTGCTGATGCCGATCGACCAGATCTCCAAACGCATCGGCGAACTGCCGGCTCCCAACACCAAACCATTTTTGGTGATTTGCAATACGCAAAACCGCTCCAGTCGCATCGTCGAGCAATTGCAATCCATGGGCTACACCAACGCCAGCTACGTCAAGGGCGGCATGAGCCAGTGGGCGCAGCGCGGCTGGCCACTGGTCAAGCCATCGAACTGCTATCCAAAAGCGAGCTGCTAGCGCAATCCGGATAAGGGCTGGAACCTTATTCAATGCCTAAAATGCCGCACGCCTGAGAACACCATGGCCACGCCGCGCTCGTTGGCGGCATCGATCACCTCCTGATCACGCATGCTGCCACCGGGCTGGATGATGCTACTGGCACCGGCATCCACCACCACGTCGAGCCCGTCACGGAACGGGAAAAACGCATCACTGGCCACGGCTGTGCCAGCCAGGCTCAAGCCCGCCGCTTGCGCCTTGATGCTGGCAATACGGGCCGAGTCCAGCCGACTCATCTGACCTGCCCCCACGCCCATGGTCATGCCGTTCTTGCAGAACACGATGGCGTTGCTCTTGACATACTTGCCAACCTTCCAGGCAAACAGCAGATCTTGCAGTTGCTCTGGTGTGGGTTGAACGGTGGTCACCACCTTCAGGTCAGCCAGGTTGAGTTTGTGGTTGTCGGCGGTCTGCATCAACAGGCCAGAACCAACCCGCTTGACATCCATGGCGTTGCGGCCCTGTTGCCAGGCGCTGGCACCTCCGGGCGGCAGGGCAATTTTCAAAATACGCACATTGACCTTGCTTTTGAACACTGCGAGCGCCTCGGGCGTGAAGTCCGGGGCCATCAATACCTCGACAAACTGCTTTGATATTTGTAGCGCTGCACGCTCATCCAGCGTGCAGTTCAGGGCAATAATGCCCCCAAAAGCTGAGGTCGGATCGGTCTGGAACGCTTTGCTGTAGGCCTGTAGCGCATCCGCTCCCACGGCCACACCACAGGGGTTGGCATGCTTGACAATCACGCAGGTGGCACCGGCAGCAAAACTCTTCACACACTCCCAGGCCGCGTCGGCATCAGCGATGTTGTTGTAGCTCAGTTCCTTGCCCTGCAATTGTTCGGCCGTCACCAGCGAACCGGGTGCGGGGTACAGATCACGGTACAACGCCGCGCTCTGATGTGAGTTTTCGCCGTAGCGCAGGTCCTGCAGCTTGATGAAGTTGCTGTTGCTTTGTGCCGGAAACAGGCCCGGCAGGGGTGTGCTGTTGGACTCATCGAAACTCAGTGCCGACAGATAGTTGCTGATAGCCGCGTCATACTGGGCAATGCGGTTGAAGGCGGCCACCGACAGGGCAAACTTGGTCTTCTGGGTCAGCTTGCCATCGGCCTTGAGTTCGGCCAGCACCTGTGCATATTGCGACGCATCGGTCAATACACCCACGTCTTTCCAGTTCTTGGCAGCACTGCGCACCATCGCCGGGCCGCCGATGTCGATGTTCTCGATGGCATCGTCCAGCGTACAACCCGCTTTGGCCACGGTGGACTCAAACGGGTACAGGTTCACCACCAGCAAGTCGATGGTATCGATGGCGTAGGCCTTCAGGGCTGCCAGGTGTTCGGGCAAGTCGCGCCGCGCCAGCAAGCCGCCGTGCACCTTGGGGTGCAGGGTTTTGACCCGGCCGTCGAGCATTTCAGGAAAACCCGTGACCGCGGCCACCTCGGTCACCGGCAAGCCCTGATCGGCCAGCAGCTTGGCAGTGCCTCCGGTGGAGATCAGATGGATGCCCAGGGCGTGCAAGGCCTGGGCGAATTCGACGATGCCGGTTTTGTCAGAGACGGAAAGAAGGGCGTTCATGTTTGGGCGTGGTGTAAAACGGGGTTGATGAGAAATGGGTTGGAGAACCGACTGCCGGGCAAGGTCAGCCAGACGGTCATTCGATCAGCTTGTGTTCGAGCAATTTTTTGCGCAGGGTGTTGCGGTTCAGGCCCAGCCACTGGGCCGCCTTGGACTGGTTGTGGTCGGTGCGTTGCATCACCATCTCAAGCAGCGGTTTTTCCACCGCGCTGAGCAGCATGGCGTACATGCGGTCGGGTTCGCTGCTGCCAAGATCACTCAGGTAGCCCTCCAGGTTGATCCGAACACATTCGGCGATGTGGGTAGCTTTCATGTGTGAGTCTCCAGCTCATTTTGTTGCTTTTGTGGGGTATCAAACAGCACAGGCTCAGGCATCCGGTCCATGCGATGGTTCAGTTCGTCAAAAAAATCAGCCACCGCCTGAAACTGCAGGTGGCTATTTTGCAGTGCGTTCATCCGGGCTCGAAAAACTTCGCCACCCGGCAGATTCTTGACATACCAGCCAATGTGTTTGCGCGCCGAGCGCACTCCCGCGTTGTCACCGTGCAGCGCATAGTGGTCCTGCAAGTGTGTCAGCAGTAGCTGCTTGACTTCAGCCACCCGGGGTGGGGCCAGCATCTCGCCAGTGGCCACGAAATGCGCCATCTGCCGAAAAACCCAGGGTCGGCCCTGCGCTGCGCGCCCGATCATCACGGCATCAGCGCCCGTGGCGCGCAGCACCGCACGCGCTTTTTGCGGGCTGTCGATATCGCCATTGGCCACCACCGGCACACGCACGGCCGCCTTCACGGCCGCTACCGTGCCATATTCCGCCTGTCCGCGGTAGCCCTGCTCGCGGGTACGCCCATGAATCGTGAGCATCTGCACTCCGGCAGCCTCAAACAATCGTGCCAGCGGCACTGCATTCTGGTGTGCCTGGCACCAGCCGCTGCGCATTTTCAGGGTGACTGGAACCCCCAGCGGGGCGCAGGCCTGTACCACCGCCGTCACGATGTCGAGCGCCAGAGCTTCGTTTTGCATCAGCGCGGAGCCGGCCCACTTGCTGCACACCTTTTTGGCCGGGCAGCCCATGTTGATGTCAACCACCTGGGCGCCACGGTCGATGTTGTAGCGGGCGGCATCGGCCATGTCTTGCGGGACGGTGCCGGCAATCTGCACCGCAATCAGGCCTGGCTCACCCTCGTGGTTGGCGCGGCATCTGGTCTTGAGCGAGGACTGCAAATCAGGCCGACTGGTAAGCATTTCGCTGACTGCATAGCCGGCACCGAGGCGTTTGCACAACTGGCGAAACGGCCGATCTGTCACCCCGGCCATCGGGGCAACAAAAAAAAGGTTCGGCAACAGATGCGGGCCAATGTTCATGCGAACGGATGGAAACAGACTTCAAGGGGGGTACCGGGCAACCGGGCGGAGGAACAAGCCAGAATTCTATCTGCTTAAATTTTCAGCAAAAACAATCAGACGGCAAACCCGGCCGTGCCGGGGCAGGAGCGCACTGCTTACACTGCATGACATCATGGATGCCTGGCTGGAACAACTGCTGACACTGCTGGCTTTGCCCCAATTCGGGCTAAGTACGGTGTTTGTTGTGTCGTTTGTCTCGGCCACCCTGCTGCCCATGGGGTCAGAGCCGGCCGTATTCGGGCTGGTCAAGCTCAATGCGCAACTGTTCTGGCCCGCCATCGCCGTGGCCACCATTGGCAATACGCTGGGGGGCGCAGTCACCTGGTGGCTGGGGCTGGTCTCACACCAGGTGGTTGACCGCTACCACCACTCATCCCATCACCTCAGAGCACTGGTCTGGCTGGAAAAGCTCGGGCCCAAAGCCTGTCTGCTGGCCTGGTTGCCGGTGGTGGGAGACCCGCTGTGCGCCGTGGCGGGTTGGCTCAAGCTGCCGTTCTGGCCATGTCTGTGGTACATGGCGATTGGCAAATTTGGCCGTTATCTGGTGCTGACGGCTGTGCTGATGGGGTTGTTTGGTCGTTGAATCTGCCGTCTCTACAATGACCGGTTGGCCCGAGTTGCCAGCGCAGCCAGGTGTGAATAGGCCCCCATCAGCCTGACGCTCAATCATGATCGGTATGAAACTCAATTTGCTGCTCAAGCGTTCCATCAAATTTCGCGTGACCCTTTTCACGTTGGGTATTTTCATGGTTAGCCTGTGGGCGCTGTCCTGGTACACCAGTCACGTGCTGCGTCAGGACATGCAGCGCCTGCTGGGTGAGCAACAGTTTTCAGCCGTGACCATGGTGGCAGGCGAAATCAATGAGGAACTGCATGATCGATGGATAGCGCTGGAAAAGACCGCCCAGCAGATCGACAACCAACTGATGGCCACACCCGCTGCCTTGCAGTCGCTGCTGGAACAGCGTCCAATTCTGCAGACCTTGTTCAATGGTGGCATTTTCGTGACTGACACGCACGGCACAGCCATTGCCGACATCCCCCTGTCGGCAGGTCGCATCGGCACCAATTACATGGACCGTGAATCGGTCTCCGTTCCACTCAAACAAGGCAAAACGGTGATTGGTCGCCCGGCCATGGGCAAAAAACTCGGAGCACCTATTTTCAGCATCGTCGCGCCCATCTTCGATGTCAACGGCCGGGTGATCGGTGCCTTGGTCGGTACGGTCAATCTGGGTTTGCCCAGTTTTCTGGACAAGATTACGCAGGGTCGCTACGGCCAGTCCGGTGTCTACTTGCTCAACGCACCGCAGTACCGCCTGATCGTGACCTCGACCGATCCCAGCCGTATCATGCAGCCGCTGCCAAATCCTGGCATCAACACCATGCTGGATCGCTTCGTGCAAGGCCATGAAGGCTACGGTGTGTCTTTCAATGCGCGTGGCGTGGAGCAGATCACGGCCGCCAAAGGTATCCCGATTGCGGGTTGGTTCATGGGCCTGACGGTTCCGACCTCTGAAGCTTTTGCCCCGATTGAGGCCATGCAGCGGCGTTTTTTGCTGGCCACCATCGTCCTGACATTGCTGGCCGGCACACTGACCTGGTGGATGTTGCGCCATGAACTCGCGCCGCTGGTGAGCACGGCCAAGGCATTGGCGGTATTGGCCGATACCGGTCAACCCTTCGAGGCCCTGCATAACCCGCGCCAGGATGAGATTGGCGAATTGGTGGTTGGCTTTAACCGCCTGCTGGCAAGCTTGGGACAGCGCGAGGCGGCGCTGAGCGAAAGCGAGATCTTCAAGGCCTCCATTCTGAACGCACTGTCTTCACACATTGCAGTGCTGGACCGTCATGGAGTGATCACCGCAGTCAACGACGCATGGTGCAGTTTTTCTCTGGAAAACAGCGCCAAATCTGGACAACCGGCACCAAGCACCGGAGTCGGGGTCAATTATCTGGAAATGTGCAGGTGCAGCAACGACCCAGTGCCTGAGGGTGCGCAGGAGGCCTACCGCGGCATTTTGCAAGTGCTCCAGAGGAAAATTCCGTTTTTTAGCCTTGAATATCCCTGCCATTCGTCGAACGAGCGTCGTTGGTTCATGCTGACTGCGACCCCCATGGGTGGGACCGATCAAGGCGTGGTCATCGCCCACACTGACATTACAAAGCGTAAATACGTTGAATTCGAACTGCTGCGTTACCGCGATCATCTGGAAGAACTGGTGACGCAACAGACCAGCAAACTACAGCAAAGCATGGCGGCTCTGAGCGAGAGTGAGGAGCTTTTTCGCTTGCTGGCTCAGAACACCAACGATGGCCTGGCTGTGCTTGAGAACAACGTCATCATTTATGCATCGCCGACCTACTGGCAGATTCTGGGTTACCAGGAACGTCAAGAGTTGAAGCGTGATGAAGGTGCGATCAGTGCCTCGGTTCACCCTGACGACGTTGATCGGGTGCTGAGTTCCGTTGAGGCAGCCATTCGTGGTGGCTTGGCAAAAACCATTTACACCTACCGCGTCCGGCACCAGAATGGCTATTACATCTGGCGGGAAGATTCCACCCGTTTCACTTATCGGGACGATGGGTCCTTGTATCGCTGCTATGTGGTTGCCCGTGACGTATCTGGACGCGTCGAAACCGAGGCCAGGTTGAAAAAGACTACTGAATTGCTGCGGCAAACCGGCCAGGTGGCGAAGATTGGCGGCTGGGAGCTTGATCTGAAAACCATGATGGTTGACTGGTCAGAGCAGATTTTTCGGACCGTTGAGCGTGAACCCACAGGGCCTCAAACCGTGGACCAGGTCATCAGTTGTTATGTGCCTGACAGCCAGTCAAAGATCCGCGCAGCCTTGGCTCAGGCCCTGGAGCAAGGCCTGGACTGGAACCTCGAACTTGAGGCTGCCACCGACCAGGGTCATCTGCGCTGGATTCAAACCTTGGGCCATGTTGAACGGGACGGCGAACAGATTGTGCGGGTTTTCGGCTCGGCGCGCGATGTGACTGCCGAGGTGCTGCACCGGCGTGCCGACGAGGAGCAGCAGCAAATGCTTCAACTGTGTTTTGACAACCTGCAAACCGGGGTGGCGGTTTTTTCAGAGACCGCACTGCTGTATTGCAACCAGGCGTTTCGGTTTTTGCTGGCTTATGCCAACGATGCCCCGCTGGAACACTTGACCATGCAGAGCCTGGTGCCATCGGTGGATCAGCACTATTTGCAGGCACGCCACAAACGGGCCAAAGCCTACCGCGAAACACTGCCACCCAAGTTGATGAAGTTAAGCGGCAACGGCGGTGCCGTGGTGAACTGTCTGCTGAGTGGTTCGATCATCCCCTGGGGTGGTGCGTCGCAGTTTCTGGCCTCCATCACACCGATTGGTGACTCGGACAAGATCAAGCAGGAAATGCTTGCCTCCGAAGAACGCTTTGAGCGACTCTTGGTGGCCCAGCTCGAAAGCCAGCAGGCCGCGATTGCACGCGAGTTGCATGATTCACTGGGTTCGCGCCTGGCCGGGGTCGCCATGCTGTTGGGCGGTTTGGGCCAACGGCATCCCGAGCTGGCTGTTGAAATCAACATGGCCCTCGATCAAATCCAAACCGTCGCTGAAGTTAGCCGCACACTGGCGCGCGGCCTGATGCCGGTGGACACATCAGCCGGGGCCTTCTGGCGATCGCTGGAACGGCTGTGCCTTGACTATCAGCAACTCGCGGGTGTGCAGTGCACCTTTTCGATGGATGGAGATTTTGAAGGCATCGATGCAGAAGTCGGGAATCACCTTTTTCGCATTGCACAGGAGGCCTTGGTGAATGCCGTCAAACACGGCCACGCCAGCACGATACAGGTCGTGCTGGAGGAGCACGAAGACAGTTTTCTCATGTCGGTGGTTGACAACGGCAGTCAGGGCTCGCCTTTTGGGGTTGGCGCGCACAGCTCAGGTGGGCTTGGCTTGAAGTCAATGCAAGCCCGGGCCAAGAGTATCGGTGCGTTATTCAGGTGGTACATCAACGATGTTGGCGGGGTGACTGTGACCATCGTCTGGCACCATCCCGCCTGACCCTGGCCTGCGTCAAGTGCACGGCTAAGTACTTTTACCTGTTGCTGATTTCGCAATGCGCTATTGCACAAAGCCTGCCAGGACGTATTCTCAGGCCATGTCCACTCCCGATTCCCTGGCAAGCTTGCCGCCAAGCGTCACGGCCCAAGCCCGTTTGATGCGAACCGTGTTCATCATGGACGATCATGACATTGTCCGTTTTGGGCTGGGTGCGCTGCTAAGCGCCTGCCCGACCCTGACGATCATCGGCGAAGCCGCCACTGTGAAGGACGGATTGAACGGCATCGCCGAGTTCCAGCCCGATCTGGTCATCAGCGACATGTCGATGGGCGATTCGCGTGGCCTTGATACCGTGCGCAGCGTGGTGGCAGCGCAGGGCATCCGTCCGGTATTTGTCATTTCCATGCACGACGAACTGATCTACGCCGAGCAGGTGGTGGCCATCGGGGCCCGTGGCTACCTGATGAAAGAAAAGGCGCAGCAGTTTGCGCTGGAAGCTGTAGCAGCCGTGCTCGATGGTCAGATCTGGGTCAGCCCGGCCGTCAATTCCCTTTTGCGCAACCGGCTCAGGCCGCACTCAAACAGCCCGAAAGACATGCCGCATGCCAGGCTCAGCGAGCGCGAACTTGAAGTACTGGCCAAGCTCGGCATCGGCAAGACCACCAAGGAGATTGCTTTTGAACTGGCGATCAGCGCGCGCACCGTAGACATTCACCGTGCCAGTCTGAAGAAAAAACTCGGTCTCAAGAGCGGCGCGGAGCTGGTCTCGTGGGCGGCATCCAATCAATGACGGGCAGCCGCCAGGAACACGGGTTTGCTTGTGCTTCGCGGTCAACCGACCCCGCTGATTCGCTGATTCAGTGAGTACCGCTAGGTATAAGTACTGAGCCAGGTCCGGCTCAGCGGCCCCATTTGATCCGAGAATCGGGGTCGAGGGAGTAGAGAGCTCCGAATCAATGAACGTTGGTTTCCGTCGCAGATACGCCGATGCAGATGATTGCAATGGTCAGATGATCTGTGGCGCGCAAGAAAGATAGCTGCCATGAACTTTAAAGACTTGAAAATTGGCACCCGCCTCGGGTTTGCCTTTGGCCTGGTGTTGCTGGTCACCATCATCTCAGCCGCGCTGACCCTGAACAAGGTGGCCGACATTCAGGATAACTTGCGCGACATTGTGCAAGACAACAACGTCAAGCTCAGGCTGAGCAATGAAATGTCGGATGCCAAACACATCATTGCACGGGTCATGCGCGCCATCATTTTGGTGAAAGAAAAAGAGCTCAAGGAGCAACGACGCAAATCCATCACAGAGGCGCGTGATAACTACAACATGCTGTGGGCGGAGCTGGAGAAAATGCCCAGCGGTGAAGCAGGCAAGGCGATCCGCAAAAAAATAGCCGATGCGCGGGCCGTCGCCGGGGCACTCAACAACAAGGTGATTGAGTTGAGTCTGGCTGGCAACGAAGCCGAGGCCACTGCCCTGCTGATCAATGAAGCTGGCCCGGCCACCCAAAAGATGATTGATGCACTGAAAGAAAATACCGAACTCCAGCAAGCCGACACCGCCAGGGTTTACACCGAATCTGAAGCGCAGTACCAGTCCACCCGCAACCTGCTGATCGCCGCCAATGCACTGGTAGTGCTCTTGGCAGCACTGGCGGGCTGGGGGGTCACCCGCTCGATCACCCGACCCCTGAAACTGGCTGTGCAAGCCGCCGACGACGTGGCGATGGGCAAACTCGATGGCAAATTGCCCAAAACTGGCCACGACGAAACCGGCCAACTGCTGCAATCTTTCAGCAAAATGCAGGGCGTTTTGGCACAGTTTCAGGCCGCTCAAACCGAGATGGCGCGGCAACACCAGGCCGGCATGATCGACTTTGCCATGCCGGTGCAAGAGTTGCCGGGTGACTATGCGGCCATGGCCCGCTCCACCAACGAGCTGGTGCAGTCGCACATAACACTCAACGCCCAAGTGATTGACCTCGCGCTGTCGTATTCCGAAGGCAAACTCGACATGGCGATGCAGCGCCTGCCAGGCCAGCAAGCCCGCATCAGCACCGCCATGGACAAGGTGCAAGCCATCATGCAAGAGGCCGGCACGGCAGCGGCCTTCAACCAGCGCATCCGGCTGTCGCTGGACAGCCTGCCGGTGTGCGTCACCATTTCCGACGCGCAGGCGCAACTGGTGCACGCCACACCCCCTGCCAAAGATTTGCTCAGGTTATTTGGTGGCTCCGGCTTTGATACCGACAAGTTTTACGGCAGCAAACTCTCAACCCTGTTCAAAGAGCCCGGGCATGTTGCGCGCTTTGACCAGGCCGTGCGCACCGGAGAAACCATTGATCTGGAGGTCGCTGGCCGCAAGCTTCGGCTGCTGGGCCGCCCGGTGCTTGACAATCAGGGCGTGGGGATAGGGCGCATCACCCAGTGGTTTGACCGTACCGATGAGCTGGCCTCGGAGCAGGAGCTTGACGACATGGTGGAGGCCGCCAACCGGGGCGACTTCAGCGGTCGGCTCAATCTGGAAGGCAAAACCGGTTTCTTTGGCCAGGTGTCGGCGGGCATGAACCAGCTCATGGCCACCAGTGAGCAGGGCTTGGGCGACGTGGCCGATGTGATGGCCGCCATTGCCCAGGGCGATTTGAGCCAACGCATCGAGCGCGACTACCAGGGGCTGTTTGGCAAGGTCAAGGACAGTGTCAACGCCACCGCTGACAACCTGACCCGCGTGATTGGCGAAGTGCATGGTGCTGCCGATGCCCTGCTGGGTGCCGCCAACCAGGTCAGCGCCACCGCGCAGTCACTGTCGCAGGCGGCCAGCGAGCAGGCCTCCAGTGTGGAACAAACGTCGGCCCAAATTCAAACCATGTCGGCCAGCATCAACCAGAACAGCGACAACGCGAAGGTGACCGATGGCATGGCCACCACCACCAGCAAAGAGGCTATTGAGGGTGGAGCCGCCGTCAGTCATACGGTAGCCGCTATGAAACAGATAGCATCCAAGATCGGTATCGTGGACGATATTGCCTACCAGACAAATCTGCTGGCGCTCAACGCTGCCATTGAAGCGGCCCGCGCTGGTGAGCACGGCAAGGGTTTTGCGGTGGTGGCCGCCGAGGTGCGCAAACTCGCCGAGCGTAGCCAGGAGGCGGCCAAGGAAATTGGTGAGCTGGCCCAAAGCAGCGTCACCACTGCCGAACGTGCCGGCAAACTGCTTGACGCGATTGTGCCCAGCATCCAGAAAACCTCCGACCTGGTGCAAGAGATCTCGTCTGAAAGCATGGCGCAAATTTGCTCGGTGGAACAAATTGGCGGCGCCATGGGGCAGCTCAGCAAGGCCACACAGCAAAACGCCTCGGCCTCTGAAGAGCTGGCCGCCACCAGCGAAGAGCTCTCAGGCCAGGCCAAACAGTTGCAGGAAAGCATTGCCTTCTTCGATGTGGGGGCAACTGCGAGCGCAAAGGCCGTGCCAAAGGGTATCGCAAACCGGCGGGCTACGCCGCAGCGTCTGGCATCAAGCCTGACCCCGGTTGCCGTGCGCAGCAAGCCCGGTGGCAACTTCCAGCCTTACTGAGTGGGCCACACAGACCTGGCGGCACCATGGAAAGCGCGCAGCAGAAACAGCACCGCTTGCACCTTGAGCAACAACTGACCCAGCAGTTGCAGACCCTGCGTGGCGCACTGACCCACCTGTCGCTTTTGTTGGACGATCTGCACTTTGAGGTGGATGCCTCAGAGCGCCAGGTCGCCATGGATCTGGCCGCAGCATGTATTGCGCGCAGTCAGTCGCGGCAACATTGATTGGACATCATGGTTGAACCATCGACCCGCCCCGAGCCCGCCCCGATCGATTTTGCCCAGGCGCTGACAACGCTTGAAGGCAGCCTGACACTCTTGATCCAACTGGTGCCGATGGTGCTGGAACAAATTGACATCGACTTGCCGGTCATTCGAACCCATGTGATGGCCAGGAACACCGATGCCTTGCGCGCGGCCTCCCATCGGCTCAAGGGTAGCCTGGGGGCGATTGCTGCCGTGCCGGCCTATGAAGCCTGCGCCGACCTCCAAAAGGCTGCCCGCATGGCCGACTATGATGCGTATGCGAGCGTGTTATGCCAACTGGAACGTGAAATAGGCCGCCTGCGCCCTTGTCTGTGCACATGGCTGGCCGACAAGCAAAATAACTCGTTGGAAAGGAATTGAGCATGAAAAAGGTTAACTACACCAAGAACCGCCGGGTATTGATTGTTGACGATGTCGCAGTGCATCTTGTCATGATGCGCAGCTTTTTGAACAAGGTCAATCCGTTCATGACCATCGAGCAGGCCTCGACGGTGGCAGAGGCCATCGCCTTGCTGAGTGACGGGCACTTTGATGCCGTCATTTCCGACTGGAACCTGCCGGGCCATGGTGGCGATGCACTGCTGAAGTGGATGCGAACCCGCGCCAACTTCAACCGGGTGCCGTTCATCATGGTGTCAAGCAACACCGACAACGAAGACATTATTCACGCCTTCATGGCGCTCGGGGTCGATGCCTACGTGACCAAGCCGTTCAAGGCGCAGGATTTGTACGACAAATTGGTCACGGCGTATGACAAACGCAACCCGGATTGAGCCCATCATGAACCTCCATGACATGAAGATTTCAACCCGGCTCATGATGGGCCTTGGACTGCTGGCGCTGCTGCTGGCTCTGATGGGGGTGACCGCCCCAGGTCACCACCGCCTCCATCAATGACAGCATGGACAAGCTGGCCCAAATGATGGACAGCACCGGGTTGCAAGCCAGGCCACTGAGCCTGGCGCAAAAGCCGTTCAAACTGAGCACCGTGCTGGAGGGTCTGAGTCGGGTGCTGGAGCCCGACGCACTGCGAAAAGGTCTTGCGTGGCGCATCGACCTGCCCGCCCCATGGGGTGGCATGGCGCTGGTCGAACAAACGCACACCGAGGCCGTGTTTCGATTTGAGGTCTGCGTTACCGGCATTGGCATGGCGCCGACCGATCAGGGGCCGATTTTCAACCGGTTTGAACGGCATGCTGGCAACAGCAAGCGTCGCCTCGGTGGCACCGGTATGGGCCCGGTGTTTTGGTTTAGCGCCCGCCAGCGCAAACTGGAGGTCACAACATGAGTCCCAGGCTAGTGGCACTGTTTGACAAATTCAAGTCGTCTGGCTTGCTGCCCTCACCCAAGGGACCGGCGCTGGCGGTGGTCAAAATGACGCAGCAGGATGATGTCACCAACGAGCAGCTGGCACACGTCATTCAGGTCGACCCGGTCCTGGTGGCGCGGCTGCTGAAGCTGGCCAACGCCTGTCGTGCCCCGGGTTCGCGCCCGGTACTGGCCGTCAAAGAAGCCTTCACCCTGTTGGGACTCAATGCGGTACGTGGCCTGGCACTTGGCTTTTCGTTGATGCGCAACCAGCCCGCACAGCGTTGCATGGGCTTCAATTACCCGGCATTCTGGTCCCGTAACCTGGCCCGTGCTGCGGCCATGCAGGCTTTGACGGCATCGTCGCGCCTGATGCAAAGCGACGAGGCATTTTGCCTGGGGCTGCTGTCACAAGTGGGTGAACTGGGCCTGGCGAGCTTGTTCCCCGATGACTATGCGCGCCTGCTGGGCAGCCCGCCAGCCAGTGGCTTGGCGCTGCTGGAGGCTGAACACCAGGCGTTTGAGTTTGACCACGCCGAGCTCAGCGCTGCATTGCTGAGCGACTGGGGGTTTCCGGGTAATCTGGTGGACTCGGTGCGGCTGTACGAGCAAGCCAAAGCCGAGAGCCTGAGTCCAGGCTCGCGCCCGGAGCGGCTGTTGTTAACGCTGAAGCTCGCAGCCAAAATTGCCACCATCTGCCTGGCCGATCCGCACGACCGGCGCGCCCTGATGGCCAATTTGCTGCTGCTGGGTGGCCAAACCTCGATCGATGCCAACGATTTGATGGTGCTGTGTGACAAGGTGGTGCTGGACTGGACCGACTGGTGCCGCTTGCTGGCGGTGCCCTCACACGACTTGCCACCGTTTGTGGAGCTGATGAATGCCCCCGCGCCGCCCATACTCAAGCAGGGTGACGGGTCGTCCAAGGTGACCTCTCAGGGTGGGTTTCGGGTGTTGATCGTGGATGACTCGGTGGTCATGCGCGACTTTCTTAAACACGTTCTAGGCGACGCGGGTTATGTCTGCAGCGAAGCTGAGAACGGGCGCATCGGATTGGAGCGCGCGTTGGTCGAGCCGCCTGATCTGATGATTGTTGATTGGGCCATGCCCGAGATGGATGGCATCACGATGATTCGCAAACTGCGCCAGACACGCGCCGGGCGTGCCATTTACATCTTGCTGTTGACGGGCATGGATCAGGATGAAAAGCTGGTCGAGGCTTTTGCTGCTGGCGTTGACGACTTTGTCGCCAAGCCGCCCAAGGCCAACGTGTTGCTGGGCCGCATGCTGGCCGCTCAGCGTGTGGTGGCGCTGAACCAGGAAATCAGACGCGACCAAAGCAACCTGCAGCGCTTTGCCACCGAATTTGCCAAGATCAACGGACGTCTGCAAGAGACCCAAATCAAAGACGCGGCCAACCAGGAGCGTTTTGCCGCCAAGCAGCGCCTGGATGCAGAGCGTTCGCGTGATTTCTCGCTGAGTGCTTCAGACTGGTTTTGGGAGACCGATTCAGCGCACTGCTTTTGTTACTTCTCCAGCAATTTCGAAAAAGTTTATGGCCTACCACCGGAGCAATTGCTCGGCAGGAGCCGCAAGGCCATTCTGGAACTCGATGCGCTCAATCCGCCAGCCCAGACAGCGGCCCATCTGGCCCAATTGGAAGCCCATCTGCCGTTCAAGAATTTTGAGTACCAGGTTCGCCTGCCAGACGGTGCCGTTCGCTGGGTTTCGGTGTCGGGTCTGCCACACCGGGACAGCGCGGGCCAGTTTGTCGGCTACCGGGGTACCGGCACCCTGGTCACCGACCGTAAGCGTGCCGAAGAGGATTTGCGCCAGGCCATGCAGATGGCCCAGTCCGCCAACCTGGCCAAGAGCCGCTTTCTGGCCACCATGAGCCATGAAATCCGCAC
>JAIFMA010000094.1 GCA_020048795.1 Rhodoferax sp. | reverse complement strand
CCTCGGTACCCACATCTTCACCTTTGATGTAAATCTGGATACGCCCGCTGCTGTCTTGCAGCGTGGCAAAGCTGGCTTTGCCCATGACGCGTTTGAGCATCATGCGCCCGGCCACCTTGGCTTTTGCGCTTTGTTCAATCAAGCCCTCGGGTGTTTGCCCGGCATGGGCGGTAAACAGGTCAGCGGCATGATCGGACGGTTTAAAGTCGTTCGGAAAGGCGACGCCTTTGCCGTCGGCCTGTGACTGGCGCAGGGCTTTGAGTTTTTCACGGCGCTCCAGCATCAACTGGTTGTCATCCTGGGGTGCGGCGGCGATGATGGGGTCAGACATTTGGGGCAATCAGTAAGCTCAATGAGGTGAGGCGCGGTTAACTTTTGCAGTGGCAGGGCCATGGCCTTGCGCTTGGGCTGGCATCCGGCCAAACCCGGCATTTTAAAGGGCCGTGCTGTCGCTATGATTCACGCGTCAGTTTCAACTCCCCCTACTTTCATGCTGTACCAAATTTTTTCCTTGTTGCTTGAGGTTGTTATTGGGTTTCTGAGCGGTGTCTGCCTGTTACGCCTGTATATGCAATACCAGCGGATACCCATGTCAGCACGCTCGGGTAACCCGCTGGGCCGGTTTGTGTTTGCCGTGACCGACTGGATTGTGTTGCCGCTGCGCCGGGTGCTGCCGTCCATTGGCGCACTTGACACCGCCAGCCTGGTGGCGGCTTATTTGCTGCAACTGACGGAGTTTGGCTTGTTATGGTTGCTGGCCGGCGGCGCGGGTGGCCTGTACGCGGTGCCGATTCTGGCGGGCTTTGGCGTGCTGCGCCTGGCGATTTCCGGCATGACGGGTGCGGTGATTGTGTATGCCGTGTTGTCTTGGGTGTCGACGCAGTCGCCCATGGCCGATGTGATCGAGCGGCTGGTGGCCCCGCCGCTGACACCGATTCGCCGCATGGTCCCGTTGGTAGGCGGGATTGATTTGTCACCGCTGGTGCTGTTGGTCATCCTGCAAATCGCCGCGATTGTGCTGGGGCATCTGCAGGCCTCTGCATTACTGATGTTTTGAGGCTGGACCAACTTTCACGGCGAAGGCGAACACACCGACGCATGAAATATTTGCACGCTGCAGTTCCGCCGTCATCGCGGGTATTTCACGTTAAACCTGCATGGCTACTTCAATCACGCTGCGGAGTTCTCCGGTATCAAACGGCTTGGTGATGTAGCCTGCGGGTTCGATCGCTTCAGCGCGGGCACGATTGGCGGCGGTGTCAAAAGCGCTCAGAAAAACAATCTTTGTGCCCAACTGTGATCGAATGACCGAGGCGGCGGTGATGCCGTCCATCGAACTGCCCAGGTGAACATCGATCAAAATCAGATCAGGGTGAAGCTGTTGTGCCAGGCTTACGGCCTGTTCACCCCGTGTTGCATGGCCCACGGGTTGATAGCCAAGTTCCCTGAGTTGCATGGCAATGTCCATGGCGATGATGATTTCATCCTCGACAACCAGAATCCTTGGTTGGGTCATGGCGGTTAGTGGTAGGCTGGTCATGTCTTGAAAACCTTGTTGCTTGCAACATCTGTTGATGGGTTTGGCAGATCGGGTAGTGCCGACTGCGTGATGGTGAAGCTGGCTGCAAATGTCGCACCAGGGCCCACGATCAGCTCGCCGCCGAGTTGGTTGGCCAAGCCTGAAGCGAGTTGCAGCCCCAGAGAACTTTGCCGCCTGGACTCAAAATCATCGGGCAGTCCAACGCCCGTGTCGCTCACCGTCAAACGCCAGAACGCGTTGTCTTTGGCAGAACATAGCGACACTGAAACACACCCTGATCGCCCACCGGGAAAGCCATGTTTGAGCGCATTGGTGATCAACTCGTTGACCAACAACCCGCAAGGAATCGCCTGGTCAAGACTGGCCGAGACCGATGTCAATTCGAGTCTGAGTTCGATCGGGACATTTTTGGACAGATTGGCCCGAAATACCTGGGTGGCCAATTGCTCAATGTAATGGCCGAGGTCAACCGACGCAAAGGAACCATTGCGATACAGCGACTCGTGCAGCAAGGCCATGGACCTGATTCGCCCCTGCATGTCGTCGAGCACCGCTTTGACTTCGGTCTGTGTGCTGCGTCCAGCTTCCAGACGGATCAAACTTGTGATGATTTGCAGATTGTTCTTGACACGATGGTGGACTTCCTTGAGCAGCGCTTCTTTTTCATGCAGGGACAATTGAAGGGCCTGCTCGGCCACCTGACGTTCGGTGATGTCGAAAAGTACCACCAGATGCTCCGCATCCATGGCTTGGGAATAATTTGCCGCACTCGCCACAGCAATTTTGTAACTGTCGTCTTTGCACCGCAACTTGATTTCCATCGGAGCAAACCGGGTGCCAGTCGTTTCTGATCGCTTGAGTTCAATGCCCCAGGTGTCAATGACCCACTGGCGATATGACGGATCCGGGTACGCACAAGCCCACCAAGCCTCAAGCCTCAAGAGTCGGGATGTCTTCTGACGCATAACCATAGGTTTCAACAAAGGCTCGGTTCACGAAACTGATATGGCCAGCCGAGTCATTCAGTGCCATGGGGACCGGTGAAGCATCGATGATCGAGCGCATTTTTTCTGCATTTGCGGCTGCCTCATGGAGTTGCTTGCGGCTACGGGCCAGCGCTAAATGCATTGCAACTGCCAGAGCGATCGTCAACAAGCAGCCCAATGTGGCGGCTAACAAATAGATTCGTTCGCTGCCCTTCAGGGAGTCCGTCACATGATCTGTCGAGGAACCCACCAGCACAACCAAGGGGTGAGCGGGTAGCTTACGGTAACTGGTGGCACGGCGTCGGCCATCAATGGGGGTCACGCTGATGAAATTTCCATTGGGAGCCTTGCTCACCTCGTGCAATATTTGCCCCGATCTCACGTCGTCACCAAAGCTGTTGGTGCCGTTGGTATGGCGAACTCTGACAATACCATCCAATCCGACCAAGGTGATGGTGGTATCTCTGGCCAATTCAAGGTTTGAAAAATCAGGGGCGAGAAAGACCGGATCCAGTGCCAAAAAGACCACCCCGGCAAACGTGCCATTGGGGTAATTGAGACGGCGGGTGAGAGAAATGACCGATTTTCCGGTTTTTCTGCCAACAATTGGTTGACCGATCAGTAACCGATCCGTTGGGTCAGCCGAATGGGTTTTGAAATACTCCCGGTCAGCGAAATTGACGTTCATGCCCTCGGCGGTGGTCGCGATGACATCACCCGTTTCACTGATCAGGGTCACAATGCCCACGTAGGTTCTGTCAACGTGCATGGCCTGAAGGCGTTGGTTGAGCGACTTGGTTTTGCCATGTGTTGCATAGTCATCGCGCAAAACCAGCAGAACCTGGTCCAGCACCTGCAAGGCGTTGGAAAGCCGGTTTTCCTGGGCCTTTGCAAGAATGATGTTGTTTTCCAGCTCGCTTGAAATGGCACGATCACGTCTCAGGTCGATCTGGTTGATGGTGATGACCCAGATCGTCAAACACAGGGCGGCGCAGACCAGACCAATGACGGTCGATTGACGCGAGATCATCAGCCCAAGACGTTGATCCACAGAACGTCTCGCTTGCAAATCGGCGGATGGGCGAAGGTCAGCCCACCGCGTCCGCACTCTGGCGCGTCAGCATGGCCAGCGTGTTGGCAATGGTCTGGCGCAGTTCCCGGCGGTCGCAAATCAGGTCCACGGCGCCCTTGGTCAGCAAAAACTCGGCCCGCTGAAAGCCCTCGGGCAAGGTGACGCGCACGGTTGACTCGATCACCCGTGGCCCAGCAAAACCAATCAGCGCCTTGGGTTCGGCAATCACCACATCACCAATAAAGGCAAAACCAGCACTGACACCACCCATGGTCGGGTCGGTTAGCACACTGATGTAGGGCAAGCCCTTTTTGGCCAGATGCGTGAGTGAGGCGTTGGTCTTGGCCATTTGCATCAGGCTGAGCAAGCCTTCTTGCATGCGGGCGCCACCGGTGGCGGTAAAACACACAAACGGCACCTTTTGCTCGATGGCGGTATGCACACCGCGCACAAAGCGCTCGCCCACCACGCTGCCCATGCTGCCACCCATAAACTCGAATTCAAAGCAGGCCGCCACCAGGCCAATGCCCATCACGCTGCCGCCCATGACCACCATGGCATCGGTCTCGCCGGTGTTCTCCAGCGCCTCTTTCAGCCGCTCGGGGTATTTGCGACTGTCCTTGAACTTCAGCGCATCCACGGGCAGCACTTCCTGGCCGATCTCGTAGCGCCCCTCGTTGTCCATGAACACGTTAAGCCGGGCGCGGGCACCAATGCGGTGGTGGTGGCTACAGGTCGGGCAGACGTTCTGGTTCTGCTCCAGATCAGTTTTGTACAACACGCTATCGCAGGCCGGGCATTTGATCCACAGCCCCTCGGGCACGGTGCGCCGGTCTTTGGGGTCGGTGTGCTGAATTCTTGGGGGAAGTAATTTTTCGAGCCAACTCATATTTTTTCTCCAGACTTGCGAGACCACATCGCGTTTTCAGTGGCGCATTATGAATCGAGCGCAGCGCGTATCTCGCGCAGGAAGGTTTGCGCGGTGCTGGCTACCCGGTCACGCGGCTGCGCGTCAATCAGCTGAATGATCTTGCTGCCAATCACCACGGCATCAGCCACTTTGCCAATCGCCCGCGCCGTGGCCGCATCACGAATGCCAAACCCGACACCGACAGGCACGCTGACATGGGTGCGAATGCGCGGCAACATGGCCTCGACCGCGCCGGTGTCGAGCGCGCCTGAGCCGGTCACCCCCTTGAGCGACACGTAATACACATAACCACTGGCGATGCGGGCGACTTGCTGCATGCGCTCGTCGGTACTGGTGGGGGCCAGCAAAAAGATCAAGTCCATGTTATGGGATTTGAGCTCGGCGGCAAAGTCTTCGCATTCTTCAGGCGGGTAGTCCACAATCAACATGCCATCCACCCCGGCGGCTGCGGCATCACGAACAAAAGGGCCGCTAGCCCCCGTGGATTTTGTATTACCAGCTATCGACATGGTAGCGCTGTGCTTCTGGTTGTAACGCTCGACCGGGTTGGCGTAACCCATCAGCACGACGGGTGTGGTAGCGTCTTGTTGGCGAAATATCCGCACCATCTCCAGCACCTGGGTCAAACCAATGCCAAAAGACAGGGCTTTGTCGCCGGCCTTCTGGATCACCGGGCCGTCGGCGCTGGGGTCGGAAAACGGCACACCGAGTTCAATCACGTCGGCACCGCCCGCCACCATGGCGTGCATCAGCTCGGGTGTGACATCGGCAAACGGGAAGCCGGCGGTGACAAACGGAATCAGCGCCTTGCGGCCCTGTGTTTGCAACCGGGCGAAAGTGGCGGCAATGCGGCTCATAGGGATGCTCCTGAAGTAATAGCTGTATGCGCTTTACCAATAAGGGCTAGAGGCACATTTTGCACATCACCTTTGACGGTCTGACCCTGGCAACTTGGGCGGCAGAAGAAGTCGGCGTTGGACAAGTCGGCCACCGTGCCAATGTCTTTGTCGCCCCGGCCCGACAGGTTCACCAGAATCGACTGATCCGGGCTCATGGTTTTGGCCAGTTTCATGGCGTAGGCCACGGCGTGGCTCGATTCAAGTGCCGGGATGATGCCCTCGGTGCGGCACAGGTAGTGAAAGGCTTCCAGTGCCTCTGCATCGGTGATGCCGACATATTCGGCGCGGCCAATGTCGTTTAAAAACGCGTGCTCGGGACCAACGCCGGGGTAATCCAGCCCGGCGCTGATGCTGTGCGTCTCGGTTACCTGACCGTTGTCGTCCTGCAGCACATAGGTACGGTTGCCGTGCAACACGCCAGGGCTGCCGCGCTGGATGCTGGCTGAGTGTTTGCCGCTGTCCATACCGGCACCGGCGGCTTCGACACCGATCAGGCGGGTTTTCCCATGGCCGATGTAGGGGTAAAAAATGCCCATGGCGTTGCTGCCACCGCCAACGCAGGCCACCACCACGTCGGGCTGGGCACTGCTGCAACCGGCGGCTTTGAGCATCTCGGGCATTTGCACCAGGCACTCTTTGCCGATCACGCTTTGAAAATCACGCACCATCATCGGGTAGGGGTGGGGCCCTGCCACGGTGCCGATGATGTAGAAGGTGTTGTCCACATTGGCCACCCAGTCGCGCATGGCTTCATTCAACGCATCTTTCAATGTTTTGCTGCCACTGGTGACGGGCACCACGGTGGCACCGAGCAACTTCATGCGGTAGACGTTGGGGCTTTGGCGCTTGATGTCTTCGCTGCCCATATACACCACACATTCGAGTCCGTAGCGGGCGCAGATGGTGGCGGTGGCCACGCCGTGCTGGCCGGCTCCGGTCTCGGCAATCACCCGCGGTTTGCCCATGCGTTGGGCCAGCATGGCCTGACCGATGGTGTTGTTGATCTTGTGCGCACCGGTGTGGTTGAGGTCTTCGCGTTTCAGGAAGATTTGCGCACCGCCTTGCTCGCGGCTCATCCGGGCGGCGTGGTAGACCGGTGAGGGGCGGCCGACAAAATGCGCCAGCTCGGACTCAAATTCGGCCATGAAGGCCGGGTCAAACTGGTACCTGGCGTAAGCCGCCTTGAGTTCGTTGACGGCGTGCGTTAGCGTCTCGGAGATGAAACTGCCGCCATAAATGCCAAAGTGGCCATGCGGGTCGGGTTGTTGGTAGTCAAACATGATGGTATGAAATTAATAGCTTCCAGCGCTTTTCTGATAAGGGCTAACAGCCTATTTGTTATATAAAAGTTGGTCTGCCCGGCGAACAGCAGCGACAAAATCGCGCATTCGGCTGGCATCCTTGATGCCCTTTTGCCCGGGCACCTCAATGCCCGAGCTGACATCGACGGCCAAGGTTTTACAACGCGGCCGCACCTGCGTGATGCCGTCGATCACGTTGGCAGGCTTTAGCCCACCACTCAAGACGAGGTGAGCGTTGACGTTTGGTGGCAGCAGTGACCAATTGAATGTTTGCCCGCCACCGCCAAACCCGTCAATGTGCGCGTCCAGCAAAATGGCTTGAGCCTGTGAATAATCTTGCGCGAATTTTAAAAGGTCAAAGCTGCGCCCCGCTTCACCGAGTGGAATTCGCGCCGCGCGCAGATAAAAGCGCTGGCCCTGGTCACTGGCCAACCAACAGTCCTGCGCTGATTCGTCACCATGAAATTGCATGGTAGCACCCGCCACCATTGCGCAAGCAGCTCTTATTTTTGTAGTATCTTGGTTGACAAAAAGCAGCACCGGCGTAACGAATGGCGGCAATCGTCGGGCAAGCTCGGCCGCTCGCTGGGCTGAAACATGGCGCGGGCTTTTGGCATACAGCACAAAACCGATGGCATCGGCACCTGCGGCCACAGCGGCATCCACATCCTGCTCACGCGTGAAACCGCACATTTTGATGCGGGTGCGCCGGGGGCTGTTTTCTGGCAGGGCGGGTTGGGTGGACATGGCGGCGCTGTGCTGTGAGCGGTTGCGGGTGGGGCGTGCTTGTCAGACACCGGGCAAGCCATCGAGCAGGCTGGTGTACTCTGGCAAGCCCCAGTGGGCGGGGTAGCGTGGCCCGACAAAATACAGGCCGTGCGGTGAAAAGGTGGGGGCAGCGGCATCGCGGTCGCGCGCTGCCAGCACCTCCAGCACCCACTCGGGCGGCTTGCGTCCGTTACCCACCATGATCAGGCAGCCCATCAGGTTGCGGATCATGTGGTGCAAAAAGGCATTGGCCTCAAACTCGAAGCGCCAGTAGGCACCACGCCGACTGATGTTGATGTGCATCAGGTGCTTGACAGGGGACCGTGCCTGGCAGGCACTGGCGCGAAACGAGCTGAAATCATGCTCACCCAGCAAATGCTGCGCCGCTTGCTGCATCCGTTGCAGGTCCAGTGCCTTATAGACCCAGCCAACACGCCCGGTGTCGATGCTGGGGCGTACCGGGGAGTCCAGCAAAACATAGGCGTAACGCCTTGACAATGCGCTGGCACGGCAATGGAATTGTTCAGGCACCCCCCGTGCCCATTGCACGGCAATGTCGTGCGGCAACAACGCATTGGGGCCACGCACCCAGGCCGATTCTGGCCGCTCGCGTGGCGTATCGAAGTGGATCACCTGCATTAAACCGTGGACACCCGCATCGGTGCGACCGGCGCATAGCGTAGCGACTTTGATTGCGCTGAACTCGCTCAATGCCTGCTCCAGCTTGTCCTGCACGGTCCGACCGGAGGCCTGGCTCTGCCAGCCGTGGTAGGCCAGTCCGTTATAACTGATGCCTAGCGCCAACCTCACTGTGTCAAGCCGCCTTGACGGCACCCACCATCATGCGCGTTGGTCACAGCCGTGAAAGAGCAAGCTGGGCTTTGGCCTTCATGTCACCGGTGGACTCGGCAATCACTTCTTCAATCAGTGCACGGGCACCATCATCATCACCAATGGCCCGGAACTCATCGGCCAGGGCCAACTTGGTTTCAAGGGGATCCTGGCCTTCCGGGGCCAGCGAGCCGGCCACGGTGACGGGCTCATCACCCAGGTCCAGCGACAGGGATCCGAGGTCGAATTCCATCAGGTCGGGTGCTGCAGGTGCGGCTGACTTTTCTGGTGCCGCAGGTGGCGGTGCTGCGGTCACCCCGCTGTCCGGCGAGGCTTTGGCAGCGGGCTCTGGCAGCGAGAAGTCCAGACTGTTACCGAATGTGTCAGCGGTCGACGCTGGTTCCGGTTCTGGTTCTGGTTCTGGTTCTGGTTCAGCCGCAGGCTCAGCAGGCAGTTCAGGCGGCAAGTCCAGCATATTCATGGAAATCGAAGGCAGAGGCTCTGCCGCAGGCGTGACCGTCTGAGGTGCTGGCGGCTCCTTCGGAACAGGCTCATCGGATGAAAAGTCGAGATCGAGATCAAGATCCAGGTCAACTGAGGCACCGCCCGCAGGTTTGGTAGTGCTGCCATCGTACGGGGCCATCGCAACGGTTGGCGGCCCGGATGGGGCATCCAGAGGGGCTGGGCCGGTTAGCGGGCTGGGTTTGGCAAAGGGCTGCCCGCCGGGTAGGTACAGGGCATTGTCGGGGTCTATGGTCAGCCCATTTTCGCAAATTTGTTCCCAATCGGAGCCAGTGCCATCGGTCAGATTGAAGGCTTGTGTGGCAATCGCCTCGAAGGCTTTTGCATCGCGCCGCTTGGCATAAATCTCAAGCAGCTTGTGATGAATGGCCAGGCGCTGCGGGTTGTTGCGCAGGGCATCCTTGAGAATCTCTTCGGCCTGCAGGTCGCGGCCATAGGCCAGATAAACGTCAGCTTCGGCGACAGGGTCAACCTCATCAACGGCATCGAGCTGGCTAGGTGAATAAACCATCGAGGAGCCGGTGGTCAGGTTGTCGTTGGTGTCCACATTCTGACCGCCACTGGCACCCAAGAAAGACTCTGAACGGTCAATGAAACTGCTGTCGACATGGCTTGCCTTTTTGCGCTGTCTGACCTTGTAAATGCCCAGACCTGCCAGCAGCGCCAACAATGCCGCTGCGCCAGCAGGCACCAGGGGGTTTTCCAGCAGATCATCCAGAAAACCGGGCTCCGGCGGGGGCGGGGCAGGCGCGGCCACAGGCCTGGAAGCTGATTTCTGGGGAGTCGAAACAGCCACTTTGGCAGCCGCCGACGCTGTCACACTGGCTGTTGTGGCCGGGGCAGACGCGGCCGCGGGTGGCGCCGAAGGGACGGGCGCTGGTGCCGAGACGGCCGGTACGGCGGCGGCGACGGTCGCCAGGCCCGCCTTGCTGGCTGCGGGGCTGGCGCTGGCTGCGCCCGGAGTACCGGATGCGGCAGCGAGCTTGCTGAGATCATTGATATTTTTGGTCAGTTCGGCAGCCCGGCTGGCGGCCTCACGGGCGCTTTTGGCCTGGGCCAATTGCGCTTCACCCGTCTTGGACTGGACCTCGCCTTTTGACAGCGTTAGTTTGTCGGTGGTGGTGGCCGCCGCGGTTTTTTTGTCCTGTACCGTGGCTTGCACCTTGCCACTGACATCACGTCCGGCCGACTCGACGGCGGCGGCGGGGGCACTGCCAGCGAACTTGCGGCGGAAATCGTTGAAATCATGACTTTGCGCAATGATCATCTGGCTGGCCTGCTCGGTCGATACGCTGGCGGCCTGTTCTTCGGTGGGAAGTGCCAGCACGGAGCCGGTCTTGATGCGGTTGACGTTGTCCCTGATAAAGGCATCGGGGTTGGCGCGCATCAAGGCCACCAGCATCTGATCGAGCGAAACACTGGCTGGCTTATGGGTCGCTGCAATACGCCCAGCCGTGTCCCCGGTCTTGACGGTTACGGTTGGCCCTTCCATGGGGCGGGTCGGCTTCGACGTGGTGGTTGCGGTGCCGGCTGGCTTGGTGGTCGCTGTCGGTACGTCACGGGTTGCCGGTGGCGGCACAGCCCCCTGGCGTGTCGGCGCAGGCGGCGATAGCGTTGGCGCAGGCAATTGCCCAAGCGTGGTCACCGCAGTGCTGGTCTCCCGCAAATTGGGCGGATCAAACAGCAAGGTGTAGTCGCGCACGATTCGTCCAGAGCCCCAGTTGGCCTCCAAAATCAGGTCAATAAACGGATCGTTGATGGTACGGTCGCTGCTGAGCCGTATAAAAGCTCGGCCATTGGGCCGGCGTTGCAGGCTGCTCTGCAGGTTGCCCATGGCTGCGTGATAGTCGAGTCCTGCCGCCTTGAAGGTCTCAGGCGTGGCAATCTTGGCGGTCAAAGTGGCTGCTTCTTCGGCATTGATGTCAAGGATGTCGATTTCCGCCTTGAGGGGCTCTCCAAGGGCCGACTGCACGCTGATGCGTCCAAGGGATAAGGCAGCAGCCTGTGTTCCCCACAAACCCAGAAGTGCCGCAATCGCGATGGCGCTCAATGGCCATGGGTGAGACTTTGCAATCAATTTGTAAACTCCGGTTTTTTTCAGGCAGTCGCAGACGGTCTGTTTTGGGCGCATGACACCACAGCTTTTGACAATAAAAAGTACCATAGCATCAATGTTCATGCCTGACAAGCTGAGACAGCCCATGAATTGTTGCTATGCCTTTTTGTAGAGGCTTATGGACGATTCTATGTGGTAGGGTAACAACGGCCCGCCGCATCCTGTTTGATCAGTAGATGGCAGGCTTGGAACAAGTTCAACAAGCACTCAGGCCTGTAACAAAATCCGCAGCATGCGTCGCAGCGGCTCTGCCGCGCCCCACAACAGCTGATCGCCAATGGTAAATGCGCCCAGGTAGGCTGGACCCATGGCCATTTTGCGAATGCGCCCGACCGGAATCGTCATGGTGCCTGTGACGGCGACCGGTGTCAGATTCTTGAGGGTGGCTTCACGGGTGTTGGGGACGACCTTCACCCAGGCGTTGTCGGCTGCAATCATGGCCTCGATGTCGGCTACAGGCACGTCCTTTTTAAGTTTGAAGGTCAGCGCCTGGCTGTGGCAGCGCATGGCACCCACGCGCACGCAAAAGCCGTCCACCGGCACCGCGGCAGAACCAAAGCTGTCGCCCATTCCCATGATTTTGTTGGTCTCTGCCATGCCTTTCCATTCTTCCTTGGACATGCCATTGCCCAGGTCTTTGTCAATCCAGGGAATCAGCGAGCCACCCAACGGAACCCCGAAATTGGCGGTTTCTGCCATACCTAGTGCGCGCTGTTTGGCGATGACTTTGCGGTCAATTTCAAGGATGGCGCTCTTGGGGTCATCGAGCAGGGCTTTGACTTCGCTGAAGAGCGTGCCGTATTGCGTCAGCAGCTCGCGCATGTGCTGCGCACCACCACCACTGGCTGCCTGGTAGGTTTGGGTGCTCATCCACTCTACCAGCCCCGCCTTGTACAGGGCCCCTACACCCATCAGCATGCAGCTGACGGTGCAGTTACCACCAATCCAGTTGTTGCCGCCCTTGGACATGGCGCTGTGGATGACCGGCATGTTGACCGGGTCGAGAATGATGACGGCATCCTTGTCCATGCGCAGCGTAGATGCGGCATCAATCCAGTGGCCGTTCCAGCCGCTGGCTCGCAGTTTGGGAAAAACTTCCGTGGTGTAGTCACCGCCTTGTGCGCTGATGATGATGTCACAGCGTTTGAGGGCATCAATGCTGAAGCCGTCCTGTAGCGTGGTCTCATTCCTGGCCAGAGCAGGGGCTGCGCCCCCAGCGTTGGAGGTCGAAAAAAATACCGGCTCAATCAGGTCAAAGTCACCCTCGGCCTGCATGCGGTCAATCAGCACCGAGCCCACCATGCCGCGCCAGCCCACCAAACCTACCAAGTTACCAATTTTCATGCAAATGCCTTTTCAGATTGTTGAAATACGGGAATTTCATCTGCCCGGCTCGTCAAGCCGGGTGGGCACGACGAACCGGGCTGAGTCAGCCAATCGTGGTTGTCGTTTTGGTCACAGCGGACCCGACCACTGCAACGCATACACGCGCTACCCGACAAGCGGTTATTGCCTGCTGTTGAAGAGTGATTTGAGCGCGGTGCATGTTCCCATTGTAAGTCGAAGTATTACAGCGCCTTGACGACGGCGCTGCCCATCTCGACTGTGGAGACACGGGTCGTTCCTTCGCTGTAGATGTCTGCGGTGCGCAGACCCTGTTGCAGCACGGTTTGCACCGCCGCTTCAATGCGCTGGGCCGCAGCCTCCTGATTCAGGCTGAAGCGCAGCATCATGGCAGCGCTCAAAATGGTGGCCAGTGGGTTGGCAATGCCTTTTCCGGCAATATCTGGAGCGCTACCGTGACTGGGCTCATACAGGCCCTGGTTGCTCGCGTTCATGCTGGCAGACGGCAACATGCCGATCGAGCCGGTCAGCATCGAGGCTTCATCCGAGAGGATGTCGCCGAACATGTTGCCAGTGACGATGACATCAAACTTTTTCGGTGCCTTGACCAGTTGCATGGCAGCGTTGTCCACATACATGTGGTCTAGCGAAACGTCCGGATATTGTTGGCCGACTTCAGTGATGATATCTTTCCAGAACTGGAAGGTTTCCAGCACATTGGCTTTATCGACGCTGGTGACACGTTTGCTGCGCTTGCGTGCAGCCTGAAATGCCACGTGGGCAATTCTCTCAACCTCGGGCCTGCTGTAGCGCATGGTGTCAAAGGCCTCTTCGGCCCCAGGGAAGGGGCCGTCGGTTGCCATGCGCCGGCCGCGCGGCTGGCCAAAGTAAATGTCACCCGTCAACTCACGGATGATCAGGATATCCAGACCGGCGACCAACTCGGGCTTCAGGCTGGAGGCACCGACGAGCTGTTCGTAACAGATAGCCGGACGGAAGTTGGCGAACAGGCCGAGGTTCTTGCGCAAGCCCAAAATGGCTTGCTCAGGACGCAAGCGCCGTTCCAGATTGTCATATTTCCAGTCGCCGACAGCGCCAAACAGAATGGCATCAGCCTCTTTGGCGAGCTTGAGGGTGGACTCGGGTAGCGGGTGGCCGTGCGCCGCATAGGCCGCCCCGCCCACGAGGGCGGTTTCCATCTCAAAATTGAGGTCCAGCGCCTTCAAAACCTTGATGGCCTCGGCCACAATTTCGGTACCAATGCCGTCACCCGGCAACACCGCAATTTTCATAGGAGTTCCTGTTTACTTGAGAGAGTAGGCGCGTTCGACCTTGGCGACGCGCGTTTCGTAATGTTGGTACCAGTCCTGCATGCCGGTTTCCTGGGCTATGCGGTGTTCGGCATGGTTCTTCCAGGCGCGGATACTGGCCTCGTCGGTCCAATAGGACACGGTGATGCCAAAGCCTTCTGCATCGCGCGTGCTTTCCACACCCAAAAAGCCGGCCTGTTTCTGTGCCAATGTGACCATGCGCTCACCCATGGCACCGTAACCTGCGTCACCCAGCGCGCGACGCGATGAAAAAATCACTGCGTAGTAGGGCGGATCTGGCAGGTGCGCAAAGGATGTGTCGCGCATACGCTTTAGCTCACCATGGTGCGCGCAAGCCACGGTTTTTGTACCAAACGTTCGGCTTCGAAGGCCTTGATCTTGTCCGCATGGCGCAGCGTCAGGCCGATGTCATCAAAACCATTGAGCAGGCAGTATTTGCGAAACGGCTGCACATCAAATGGCAACTCGACGCCGTCTGGCTTGACGACCACCTGCCGCTCCAGATCCACCGTCAGGGTGTAGCCGGGAAAGGCCGCCACCTCGTCGAACAACTGCCCCAATTCAGTCTCGCCAAGCACAATCGGCAGCAGGCCGTTCTTGAAGCTGTTGTTAAAGAAAATGTCAGCGTAGCTGGAGGCAATGATGGCACGAAAGCCGAACTGGTCCAGCGCCCACGGCGCATGTTCGCGCGATGAGCCGCAGCCAAAATTTTTGCGTGCCAACAGGATCGATGCACCCCGGTAACGCGGTTGGTTGAGTACAAAGTCGGGGTTGGGTTGGCGGCTCGCGGGGTCTTGCCCGGGGTAACCGGCATCCCGGTAACGCCACTCGTCAAACAAGTTTTGGCCAAACCCGGTTTTGCGGATGGATTTGAGAAATTGCTTCGGGATGATGGCATCGGTATCGACGTTTTCCCGATCCATGGGGGCAACCAGCCCTTTGAGCAAGGTGAATTTTTGCATGGCTTTCCCGCTTACTTCTTGGCCGCGCCTTCAATGGCAGAGCCGGCTTTTTGAATGTCTTGTCCCACGCCTTTGACAGTGTTGCAGCCAGTCAGGACCAGCAGGCTTGCCACTATCAGCAATGCAGTCAGTGTTTTCATCAAGAGTACCTCAGGACGGGTTTAAACAAATTTCCGGACATCGACAAAATGACCATGAACGGCGGCCGCGGCGGCCATCGCAGGGCTGACCAGATGGGTACGCCCACCTGCGCCTTGCCGGCCTTCAAAGTTGCGGTTACTGGTCGAAGCGCAGCGTTCACCGGGCTCCAGCCGGTCAGCATTCATGGCCAGACACATCGAGCAGCCGGGTTCACGCCACTCAAAGCCGGCTGCCTTGAAGATCTCGTGCAAGCCCTCGCGCTCGGCCTGTTCCTTGACCAAACCCGAGCCTGGCACCACCATCGCCACACGTATATTGGATGCTACTTTGCGTCCCAGTGTCTTGACCACAGCCGCAGCTTCGCGCATGTCCTCAATCCGACTATTGGTGCAAGACCCAATGAACACCTTGTCAACATACAGGTCACACAGTGGCTTGCCGGGTTCAAGTCCCATATAGGCCAGGGCACGCTCGATGGCGCTGCGTTTGTTGGCATCTTTTTCCTTGTCTGGGTCGGGAATGGCTTGGTCGATGCCCAATACCATTTCCGGCGAAGTTCCCCATGTGACCTGCGGAACCAGTGCTGCGGCATCGATTTCGATGGTGGTGTCGAAGTGTGCACCCTTGTCGGAATGCAAGGTCTTCCAGTAGCTGACGGCCTGATCCCACTCCAGGGTAGCCGCAGCATCATTGGCAGCACCGTGCCCTGGGGCGAGTGGTCGTCCCTTGACGTACTGGAGGGTCTTCTCGTCCACCGCCACCAAACCAGCGCGAGCGCCGGCTTCAATAGCCATGTTGCAGACCGTCATGCGACCTTCCATAGTGAGCGTGCGGATGGCGGAGCCGCCGAACTCGATGGTGTAGCCGGTGCCGCCAGCGGTACCAATTTTGCCAATCACGGCAAGGACGATATCTTTTCCACCGCAGCCGTGTGGTAGCTTACCTTCCACACGCACCAACATGTTTTTGGCCTTTTTTGCCAACAGGGTTTGGCTGGCCATGACGTGTTCGACTTCACTGGTACCAATGCCATGCGCCAAGGCACCAAAAGCGCCATGGGTGGATGTGTGCGAGTCGCCGCAAACCACGGTCATGCCTGGCAAGGTGGCACCGTTTTCGGGGCCGATCACATGGACGATGCCTTGACGTTTAGATAAAAACGGGAAATACGCGGCCGCGCCGTATTCCTTGATGTTGGCATCGAGTGTCATCACCTGCTCTTTGCTGGTGGGGTCGGTGATGCCGTCATAACCCCGCTCCCAGCCGGTGGTGGGGGTGTTGTGGTCAGCGGTGGCAACAATGGAACTCACGCGCCAAACCTTGCGACCGGATTGCCTTAGTCCTTCAAAGGCCTGGGGGCTGGTGACCTCATGCACCAGATGCCGATCAATGTAGAGAAGGGCAGTGCCATCTTCTTCCGTGTGAATGACATGTTCATCCCAGAGCTTGTCGTACAAGGTACGTGCGTGCGGTTGTGTTTCCATGCTGCGGCAGGTGTGTATTGGGGAAACCGATTTTAGACGGCTCGCGATGTAAAAACGCCCGCCGGTGTTGCCAGCCGGCGGGCGTTGCGTGAACAGCAGACTTTAGCGTTCGGACACCGGCTTGACGTTGCGAGCAACGGCACCCGTGAACAACTGACGTGGCCGCCCGATCTTGTATTCGGGATCGCTGATCATTTCGTTCAACTGGGCAATCCAGCCTATGGTGCGGGCGAGGGCGAAGATGCCGGTAAACAGGTTGACCGGAATGCCGATGGCGCGCTGAACAATGCCGGAATAGAAGTCCACATTCGGGTAAAGCTTGCGTTGAACGAAATAATCATCTTCCAGCGCAATTTTCTCCAATTCCTTGGCCAGTCTGAACAGTGGGTCGTTTTCCAGACCCAATTCAGCCAGAACTTCATCGCAGGTTTCCTGCATAAGTTTGGCACGCGGGTCGTAGTTTTTATACACGCGGTGACCAAAACCCATGAGCTTGACTCCGGAATTTTTGTCCTTCACTTGCTCCATAAACTGGCCGACTTTTTCCACACCGCCCTGGCGCTGGATGTCTTCAAGCATGTTCAGGCAGGCTTCATTGGCACCACCGTGTGCCGGGCCCCACAGGCAGGCGACACCGGCAGCAATCGCCGCAAACGGGTTGGTACCCGACGATCCGCACAAGCGAACCGTGGAGGTTGAGGCGTTTTGCTCATGGTCAGCGTGCAGGATAAAGATGCGGTCCAGGGCCCGTTCAAGCACTGGGTTCACCTTGTAGTCTTCACAGGGTGTGCCAAACATCATGCGCAAGAAGTTGCCGGCGTAGCTCAGGTCATTGCGCGGGTACATGTAGGGCTGACCGACGCCATATTTGTAGGCCATGGCGACCAATGTGGGCATCTTCGCAATCAGGCGAATCGCGGCGACATCACGGTGCTCAGGGTTGTTGATGTCGGTGCTGTCGTGGTAAAAAGCGGACAAAGCCCCCACCAGGCCCGTCAGTACGGCCATCGGGTGTGCATCACGACGGAAACCGCGCAGGAAGAACTGCATCTGCTCGTTGATCATGGTGTGGTGGAGCACGAGTTTGTGAAAGTCGCTACGTTCTTTCTGTTTGGGCAATTCGCCTTTTAACAGCAGGTAGCAGGTATCAAGGTAGTCGCATTGCGTGGCCAATTGTTCGATCGGGTAGCCACGATACAGCAACTCGCCCTTGTCTCCGTCGATGTAGGTGATGGCCGATTGGCAGGCGGCGGTTGACAGAAAGCCCGGGTCATAGGTGAACATGCCGGTTTGGGCGTAAAGCTTGCGGATGTCGATGACATCTGGCCCAATGCTGCCTTGATAAACAGGCAAGTCAACGCTGGGGCTGCCGTTACTAAACGACAGAGTGGCTTTGTTTTCCGTTAATTTCATATCGACCTTTCAGGGGGTTGCTCGCAACATATTCAAAACTTCAGAGATATCTTCACGCACCAGATCTGGCTGCACTTGTACCAGCGTCTTGCGACCCAAGTTCAAGTCAAGTAGATCGTTGTCACTCAATGCCATCAGATCGTTCAGACCTTGCGCTTGCTTGACAGTCAGACTGGATTCAAACCGATGAAAAAAACGGTCAATGAAAAGATCGTTTTCCAGTAAACCACGCCGACATCGCCACTTGAGTCTGCTCAGGGTTCTTTCATCAACCAGACCATCAGGCAAGAGAGCTGCTCGGTGTTCCATGGACAAGGGTCAGATGGCGCGGCGCACCATCAACTCTTTGATCTTTCCGATGGCAGCCGTGGGGTTCAAACCTTTCGGGCACACGTCGACGCAGTTCATGATGGTGGTGCAGCGGAACAGTCGGTATGGGTCTTCCAAGTTATCGAGGCGCTCGCTGGTTGCCTCATCGCGGCTGTCGGCAATGAAGCGGTAGGCCTGTAGCAAGCCGGCGGGACCGACGAATTTGTCCGGGTTCCACCAGAATACCGGGCAACTCGTGGAGCAACTGGCACACAGGATGCACTCGTATAAACCGTTCAGTTCATCGCGCTCTTCGGGGCTTTGCAGGCGCTCTTTTTCCGGTGGGCGCGTGTCATTGACCAGATACGGTTTGATCGAATGGTATTGCTTGAAGAACAGCGTCATGTCCACGATCAAATCACGCACCACCGGCAGGCCAGGCAGCGGCTTCAGAACGATGGTGTCAGGCAATGTACGCATGTTGACCAAGCATGCCAAGCCATTTTTACCATTGATGTTCATCGCGTCTGAGCCACAAATGCCTTCGCGGCACGAACGTCGGTACGAAATGGTGGGGTCGGTCGCCTTGAGTTTAGTCAAAACGTCCAGTAGCATGCGTTCACTGCCGTCAAGCTCGACTTCAATAGTCTGCATGTACGGTTTGCTGTCAGTATCTGGGTTGTAGCGGTAAATTTGGATCGTGCGTTTAGCCATGATTTGCTTTCAAAACGGTTGGGAACTGCGTCAAACAGCGGTTCTGCAAATATCAGAAGGTACGGATTTTTGGAGGCACTGAGTCCACCGTCAGAGGCGTGAGAACCACTGGCTTGTAGCTAAGGCTGTTGGTGGCACTATGCCACATCGTGTGTTTGAGCCAATTTGTATCATCACGTCCCAAAGGACAGTTGGGGTCATCGGCTGGACGATCATAATCCATCACACTGTGGGCACCACGGCATTCACGGCGAGCCGCTGCCGACACCATGGTTGACTGGGCGACCTCAATCATGTTTTCGACCTCGAGGGCTTCGATACGTTCGGTGTTGAAGATATGAGATTTGTCGGACAGTTTGATGTCATTGACACGTTGGCGCAATTTGGCGATCTTGACCACACCCTCGTCCATGCTGACCTGAGTGCGAAACACGCTGGCATGTTGTTGCATGGTGTCGCGGATGTCACCAGCCACCACCTGGGCATACTCCCCTGTGGCGGCGGCATTCAATCGGTTCAGGCGTTCAAGCGAGATGTCCGCCGCGTTGGCTGGAATTGACTTGTGTTCTTTGTTCTGGTTGTTGAATTCAATGATATGCAGGCCTGCTGCGCGTCCAAAAACCACAATGTCAAGCAAGGAGTTGGTGCCCAGGCGGTTGGCACCATGGACGCTGACGCATGAGCACTCGCCAACCGCGTACAGACCATTCACCACCTTTTGTGTGCCCGCGCCATCCGGGGCCACGACCTGACCACTGATACTGCTGGGGATGCCGCCCATCTGGTAGTGGTTGGTAGGAATGACTGGAATGGGTTCCTTGGTGATGTCAACATTGGCAAAGTTGTGGCCAATTTCCTGAACGCTTGGCAGTCGCAAGGCGATGGTTTCAGCCCCCAAGTGCGTCATATCCAGGTTGATGTAACTCTTGTTGGGGCCGCAACCACGACCTTCCTTGATTTCTTGGTCCATGCAGCGTGAGACAAAGTCGCGTGGTGCCAAGTCTTTCATTGTTGGTGCATAACGTTCCATGAAACGCTCGCCGTTGCTGTTGCGCAAAATGGCTCCTTCACCACGGCAACCTTCAGTCAGAAGCACACCGGCTCCAGCCACACCTGTTGGGTGAAATTGCCAGAATTCCATGTCCTGCAATGGGATGCCTGCGCGAGCGGCCATGCCAAGCCCGTCACCGGTATTGATAAAGGCATTGGTGGAGGCAGCAAAAATGCGACCCGCGCCGCCAGAGGCCATCATCACGCTCTTGGCTTGCAGGATGTGTATCTCACCAGTTTCCATCTCAAGCGCGGTGACACCGACCACATCACCCTCTGCATCACGAATCAAGTCCAGCGCCATCCACTCGACAAAGAAATTGGTTCGCGCTTTGACATTTTGCTGGTACAGCGTGTGCAGCATGGCATGACCAGTGCGGTCAGCAGCGGCGCAAGCGCGTTGCACCGGCTTTTCACCATAATTGCTGGAATGGCCACCAAACGGTCGCTGATAAATCGTACCATCAGGATTGCGGTCAAACGGCATGCCAAAGTGCTCAAGTTCATATACAACCTTGGGCGCTTCGCGGCACATGAATTCGATCGCATCCTGGTCACCCAGCCAGTCAGACCCTTTGACGGTGTCGTAGAAATGGAAATGCCAATTGTCCTCGGCCATGTTTCCCAGGCTAGCACCAATACCGCCCTGTGCGGCAACGGTATGCGAGCGTGTCGGGAACACTTTGGAGAGCACGGCGACATTGAGGCCGGCATTGGCCAATTGCAGTGATGCGCTCATACCGGCACCGCCAGCACCAACGATAACAACATCGAATTTGCGTTTGGAGAGTTTGGAAGTTGCAGTCATGATTTATTACTTGGTTATGGAGTCTCGCAAAGAAGCCGCTGAGGGCTCTCTGGCGATGAACGAATGGATCGGCCCAGCTTACAGGCGCCAAAGCACCTGAATCGCCCAACCGGTGCAGGCAGTCAACCAGGCAATGGCAAAAACATGCATGACAAAGCGCACCGCGTAAGGTTTGACGTAGTCCATGAAGATGTTGCGTATGCCCACCCAGACGTGATAGAACATGGACAAGAAAATCAGGAATGTGACCGACTTCATCCATTGCGGAGAAAAAATACCGGCCCATAACTCGTAGCTTACCGGACCCTTACTGAAAATTAACTGCGCCAACACGACGACTGTAAACAACGCCATCAAAACCGCTGTGACACGCTGTGACAGCCAATCACGCATACCGTAATGTGCGCCAACAACCAGACGGTGGGATCCAAAATTAACAGACATATTCAAACTCCTTGGTTTATCAGTGGGAACCGGAGGCAGGTCGGTTCTGCGTTGACCTGCGACCCGTCCCGAGAGGTTTCAATTCAGTAAAGGCCAAACAGTTTGGCACCCAGCACGGCCGTCAGCCCGAAGGACAGCACCAGTACGACCGCTGCAGTTTGCCGTCCAAAGTCTTTATTGACCTGATGGTGGTGGGTATCCATCCAGAGGTGGCGCAGCCCGGCGATCAAGTGGTGCAAAGCAGCCCACATCAGGCCGATTGCGGCCAATTTCCAGAGAAAACCAGGCAGACCTAGCACCCCCACTTGAAAAACCGACTTGAATTTAAGAAATGAAATCTCTGACGAAATCGAGTTGTCAAACATCCAGATGATGAACGGCATCAGGAAAAACATGATGGCACCGCTGACACGGTGCATCCCAGAGGCCAGGGATGCCAGTGGCCACCGGTAACCAACTAGGCTGGGGAAGTCAATGTTGCGGAATTCCGGGCGTTTCTTTGCTGTGCTAGCCGCTGTTTCAGACATACGATGCTTTCTATGTTTAGAGTAACTGCTTGGTAGCCGTTGGATATCGACTACCGGGAAATTCTATTGCAATGCAGCATCGTATGCCGGACCGGTCGGGTATTTTTGTCGCAGGAATCAGCAGATTGTCCCGTCACGGCTGGGCAATTGACGAATTAGGGTGCCAATCTGACGCGAAAGTTACAGGTTGCGCTTCAGTTCAGGGCGTTGTGATAATAATGCGTGTCGGTGCGGTAACAGCCCCGGCGTAACTCCATCGGTTCATCGCGGTAGGTGTAGGCGACTCGTTCAACACTCAATAGTGGCGTATTTTTCTTCACTTTTAATAGCGATGTGTGGATATCCGACGCTGGAATGGCCCGAATTTTTTCATCGGCTCTTACCATGCGGACGTTGAACTCCGTTTCGAACAGTGCATACATCGGTCCCTGGTAATTGGCCAGACGTTCGGCTGTCAAACCTTTAAAGATGGTGGCAGGCAGCCAGATGTCCTCCAGAATGATGGGGGTGCCGCCAAAGCTCAGCACGCGGCGCGCTTGAAGTACGGTGTCGCCAGCGCGCAGCGCCAGGACTCTCGCCACGTCGGCACTGGCTCGGGTACGTCGGCATTCGATGATGTCGCGTTGCGCCGGTCCCTCGCTGCCGCGGGTGCCACTGTCAGGAACCAGTTTCAAAAACCGGAACTGCACCTGCTGCTCTGCATGCGTGGCGACAAAAGTGCCTTTGCCCTGACGTCGCAACAACAGGTTTTCGGCGGCAAGTTCGTCGATAGCCTTGCGGACGGTGCCCTGACTGACCCGAAATCGAGCAGCCAGATCCATCTCACTCGGGATTCCTTCGCCTGGTTTCCACTCGCCAGCACGCAAACTGTTGAGAATCAAGCCCTTGATCTGTTGGTAAAGTGGGCTAAAAGCAGGTGCGCCTCCCGGGCTGGCCATGGCGCTTGCCTCTTGGGTGGGTAGTCCGGTTTCACTAGCTGATTCTGGGGTCATCTGCATGGCGGTCTGTCTCGTGAAGGCGTTTGTCGTCTTTGTGGATCATATCTTATATAAGATATAAGACAAGTTGACGATCCGATAGTTTCAAGGGTACACTCTCGCGGCTCGGCGTAGATGGTGTCACACCCTCTTGTCTGTGCCGGCTGATTTTTTATCAACATATATCTGGAGTTTTCATCATGAGCAAAAAGCCCGTCCGTGTTGCCGTTACTGGCGCTGCAGGTCAAATCGGTTACGCCATTCTGTTCCGTGTCGCCTCGGGCGAGATGCTGGGCAAAGATCAGCCGGTGGTCCTGAGCTTGCTGGAGGTGCCTGTTGAAAAGGCTCAACAAGCGCTGCAGGGTGTCATGATGGAGTTGCAGGACTGCGCTTTCCCGCTGCTGGTCGGCATGGAAGCCCATAGCGACCCCATGACCGCTTTCAAGGATGTGGATTACGCGATGCTGATTGGTTCGCGTCCGCGCGGCCCGGGCATGGAGCGCGCGGAGTTGCTGGCGGTGAATGCCGAAATCTTTACGGCACAAGGCAAGGCCCTGAATGCGGTGGCAAGTCGCAATGTCAAAGTCCTGGTGGTGGGTAATCCGGCCAACACCAACGCGTACATTGCCATGAAGAGTGCGCCTGATCTGCCACGCAAGAATTTCACGGCCATGTTGCGCCTGGATCACAACCGCGCCTTGAGCCAGATTGCCTCAAAAACCGGCAAAGCCGTCGCTGACATTGAAAAGATGGCGGTGTGGGGCAATCATTCACCCACCATGTACGCAGACTACCGCTTTGCCACGATTGGAGGCCAAAGTGTCAAGGACATGATCAATGATCAGGACTGGAATGCCAATACTTTCCTGCCCACGGTGGGCAAGCGTGGTGCGGCCATCATTGCTGCGCGCGGCGTGTCATCCGCTGCCTCTGCCGCAAACGCAGCTATCGATCACATGCACGACTGGGCGCTGGGTACCAATGGCAAGTGGGTCACTATGGGCATCCCGTCTGACGGTCAATACGGTATTCCAAAAGACACCATGTTTGGCTTTGCGGTGACCTGCGCAGGTGGTGAGTACAAACTGGTTGAAGGTCTGCCAATTGACGCTTTCAGCCAGGAATGCATCAACAAGACGCTCAAGGAATTGCAAGACGAACAAGCTGGTGTGGCCCATCTACTCTGAAGTGATGGTTTAGGGTACGTTTATGACTCACCCTCGCGAGGTCTTGTTGGGTGCCACGGTGGCGGTGCCCCTGCCGGTTTGTGACCATTTTTGTGGCATCGAGTCGCGGATGGTCAAAAGCCTGGCATTGCAGGGTGAGTTAGCCCAGGAATTCGGAACCTGTGTTTTTGATGTCACACTGGATTGCGAGGATGGGGCTCCGGTTGGTGGCGAGGTTGACCATGCTTTTATGGTTGCAGCCCTTGCCAATCAAGCGCACCAAGCTATACATCATGTAGCGACTGGCGTGATTTCCAGAGTAGCAGCAAGAGTTCATGCGGTGGATCATTCATCGTTTGAACGTGATATCGAGATTGTCGTGGGACAAGCTGGTGGTGCCCTGAGCCATTTGATGCTGCCCAAGGTTGAGTCGGTCGCTGATATAGAGCGCGCCGTTGCCGCCATTGATGCTGTGTGGCGTGCCGGAAATCGCCCGGGCACTCTTCCTATTCACGCACTGATTGAGTCGCCATTGGCAGTGCAGCGTGTTGTGTCAATTGCGACCCATCCGCGTGTTCAGTCGCTCAGCTTTGGATTGATGGATTTCGTTTCTGCGCATGGGGGTGCTATTCCTGCCAGTGCCATGGGTTGTGCCGGGACGGGTGCTGATTTGGATCAGTTCAGTCACCCTTTGGTCGTTCGTGCCAAGCTCGATATTTCGGCGGCCTGTCATGCCGCTGGCAAAGTACCGTCACATTGCGTGGTCACCGAGATCAGGGATATGGCAGCGGTTGAAATTGCCGCCGGACGTGCTAGTCAAGCCTTCGGATATACCCGAATGTGGAGCATTCACCCCGATCAAATCAGGCCGATTCTGAAGGCTTTTTCGCCCAAGGATGCCGAAATAGAGCAGGCTAGTGAGATCATTTGTGCGGCTCAGGCAGTTGGCTGGGCACCTATATCGTTGCATGGAAAGTTGCATGACCGTGCCAGCTATCGTTATTTTTGGCAAGTGCTTGAAAGGGCTCATCAAACTGCGCGCCTTCACAGACAGGACCTGGCACAGGTCTTTTTTCAGCATGAATGCTGATGGTATTTATCCAGATGAGAGTATTCTATGAATCGATCACAATTTCAGGCAAAGTTTGCAATGTCAACCGCAGCGATGGTGCTGATCCAGGTGGTTTCCACTTTTGGGGGTTTGGCGGGTTCTGCCGTTGCCGCCGAGGCTGCCAAAAAGCCCGCCAAATCCGCTGTCAAGAAGGTTACGGCCAGTCGCCTTGAAGTCAAGAGTCAGGCTAACCAGATGGCAGCGGGTATTGCAGCTGCTGATGTCGCGCTGACTCCAGAAGAAGTCGCCATTGCCCAGCGTGTTGAGGTCGGTAATGTGGCTTGTGAACTGGGCGTGACCGTTAATGTCAAGGCAGATCCACTTGTGCCAGGTTATTTTGATTTGGAAGGCAAGAACTTCAAGTTTCGAATGAAACCTGTGGTGACCAGTACCGGGGCTATCCGTCTGCAGGATGGAAATGGCGGTGCCGTGTGGCTTCAGTTAGCCAACAAGTCCATGCTGATGAGCCAAAAGCTGGGTTCCAGGTTGGCCGATGCTTGCCTGAACCCCAACCAGGCGGCGGTGGCGCAGGCGATGGAGAAAGCTCCTCCAGTCGGTTTGTTTGACTCGGCACAGTCGGCAAACCAGACGAAAACCCCAGCACCAAGCTCTGCCACTGCCACTGTGGGCGTTCAATGAATTGCGGTCGGACGCAATTTCCAGTTTCCATTCGCCATTGATGATCTAAAAGGAGTTCCTTATGTTGCAAGCTTACCGCGCTCATGTTGCTGAACGCGCCACTCTCGGTATTCCTGCGCTGCCGCTGACAGCCCAGCAAACTGCAGAACTGATTGAACTGCTGAAGAGCCCACCCAAGGGTGAGGAGACGTTTCTGCTTGAGCTGATGACGCATCGTGTGCCGGCCGGCGTGGATGATGCCGCCAAGGTAAAAGCCAGTTATCTGGCGGCCGTGGCTCATGGCACACAAGTCTGTCAATTGATCAACCGTGGCAAGGCCACCGAGTTGCTTGGCACCATGTTGGGCGGCTACAACCTGACGCCATTGATCGATTTGTTGGATGACGCTGAGGTCGCTAGCGTAGCCGCCGAGGCGTTGAAGAAGACCCTGCTGATGTTTGACCAGTTTCATGATGTCAAGGAAAAAGCTGACAAGGGTAATGCCCATGCTAAGGCTGTGCTGCAAAGCTGGGCTGATGCCGAGTGGTTTACCAGCCGCCCTGAAGTGCCAAAAAGCATTGTTTTGACGGTTCTTAAAGTCACTGGCGAAACCAATACCGACGATTTGTCGCCGGCACCTGATGCATGGAGTCGTCCGGATATTCCGCTGCATGCCTTGGCCATGCTGAAAAATAAGCGCGATGGCATCACACCCGAAGATGATGGCAAGCGTGGTCCGGTCAAGTTCATTGAAGACCTGCGTGCGCGTGGCAACCTGGTCGCTTACGTGGGAGATGTGGTTGGCACTGGTTCGAGCCGCAAGTCTGCTACCAATAGCGTGTTGTGGTTCACCGGGGAAGACATTCCCTATGTACCCAACAAGCGTTTTGGCGGTGTTTGCCTGGGTTCAAAAATTGCGCCCATCTTTTACAACACCATGGAAGATGCCGGTGCGCTGCCGATTGAGCTCGATGTCAGCCAGATGAACATGGGAGACACGATCGAACTGCGGCCCTACGAAGGCACAGCCCTCAAGGACGGCCGGGTTGTTGCCAATTTCACGCTCAAGAGTGATGTCTTGTTTGACGAAGTGCGTGCTGGCGGCCGGATTCCTCTGATTATTGGGCGTGGTCTGACCGCCAAGGCTCGCGAGTCACTTGGCCTGCCGGTATCGACTTTGTTCAGGCTTCCACAAAATCCCAAAGGTACCGGCAAAGGCTTTACGCTGGCGCAGAAGATGGTTGGTCGGGCCTGCGGTTTGCCAGAAGGCCAGGGTGTTTTGCCTGGCACCTATTGCGAGCCAAAAATGACCAGCGTTGGCTCGCAGGACACCACTGGCCCGATGACCCGAGACGAGTTGAAAGACCTGGCTTGCCTGGGTTTTAGTGCCGACCTGGTGATGCAGTCCTTTTGCCACACCGCAGCTTACCCCAAGCCGGTGGACGTGAAAATGCATCACGAGTTGCCTGAATTCATCAGCAACCGGGGCGGTATTCCGTTGCGTCCGGGTGATGGCATCATCCATAGCTGGCTTAATCGCATGCTGCTGCCGGATACCGTGGGCACGGGCGGCGATAGCCACACCCGTTTCCCGATTGGCATCAGCTTTCCGGCAGGTTCGGGCCTGGTGGCTTTTGGTGCCGCCACCGGCGTGATGCCGCTGGACATGCCCGAGAGTGTGCTGGTGCGTTTCAAAGGCCAGATGCAGCCTGGCATCACCTTGCGTGATTTGGTCAATGCGATCCCGCTCTACGCCATCCGGTCGGGCGAACTGACAGTGGCCAAACAGGGCAAGAAAAACGTGTTTTCAGGCCGCATTCTTGAAATTGAAGGCTTGCCAGACCTGAAGGTCGAGCAAGCGTTTGAGCTTAGCGATGCATCTGCCGAGCGTAGCGCCGCCGGTTGCACCGTGCACCTGAACAAAGAACCCATCATTGAGTACATCAACAGCAACATCGTCATGCTGAAGTGGATGATTGCCAACGGTTATTCCGATGTGCGCACCATCAAGCGCCGCATTAAGGCCATGCAAGGGTGGCTGGCAAGTCCGCAATTGCTGAAGGCCGATGCCGATGCCGAGTACGCCAGCGTGATTGAAATTGATCTGGCAGACATCCACGAGCCAATTCTGGCTTGCCCGAATGACCCGGATGATGTAAAAACCTTGGCTGAAGTTGCTGGTGTCAAAATCGATGAAGTTTTCATCGGCTCATGCATGACCAATATTGGCCATTTCCGCGCTGCGTCGAAGCTTTTGGAGAACAAGCGCGACATTCCGGTCAAACTGTGGATGGCACCACCCACCAAGATGGATGCCAAGCAGCTCAGTGATGAGGGTCATTACGGAGTACTGGGATCCGCGGGGGCACGTATGGAAATGCCGGGCTGTAGCTTGTGCATGGGCAACCAGGCGCAGGTGAAAGAGGGTGCCACCGTGTTTTCAACCTCAACCCGAAATTTCCCGAACCGGCTTGGCAAGAACAGCAATGTTTATCTGGGTAGTGCCGAGTTGGCTGCGATTTGCTCCAAACTGGGCCGGATTCCGACCAAAGCTGAGTACCTGGCTGACATGGGTGTGCTGACTGCTGCCAGTGGCAAGGTGTACCAGTACCTGGTACCAGTACCTGAACTTCGACAAGGTCAAGGTCTACACCGATGCGGCGGCCACAGTGACCGAAACCACCGCCGCTTGATCGGTGTGGGGGGCTATAAGGCTTCCCCTGGTTCGTACGTCGTTGACCGAGTCACTGCGCCCCGGGATGTTGAAGGTCCCGGGGCGTTGTTCTTTTGGTTTATATTCGCGACGCGGTTAAACCCTACGGCCTTCGATACGTCATGGATTGAACGAAAACCCAAGGAGTGGCGAGTGTTTTTTGGCAAACTTTTACCGCGTGACGACAATTTCTTTGGCATGTTTAACCAGCATGCCCAGCACATTGTGACGGCGGCGTACGCTTTTTCCAACTTGGTCGCTAATTACAACAATCTCGAATTGCGCGAAAAATACCACCGGGAGGTAGACCATGCCGAAGGTGCCGCAGACCGCGTCACGCATGAGGTTAACAAGGCCATTCACAAGACCTTCATCACGCCGATTGACCGGGAGCAAATCCACAGCCTGATCAACACCATGGACGACGTGGCAGACCTGATTCAGGACTCTGCGGAAACCATGGCCTTGTACGATGTCCACCACATGACCGAAGAGATTAGTCGGTTAA
>JAIFMA010000106.1 GCA_020048795.1 Rhodoferax sp. | reverse complement strand
CCAAGAATTGGATGCTGCAAATATGCCAGCGCTTCGTCCATCGATTCAATGCCAAAGTGCTTGGCCATCGAACTGCGACCAAGAGCTTTGAGCTGTGGAAAAATGAACCACATCCAATGCGTGGTCTTATGACCGAGAGCCAGTTCATCTAGCACCGAGTCGTAAACACGCACTTGTGCTTCGACAAAACGCTCCAGGCCATAAGCTGATGGGTTGAGATTCACGCACTACTCCAGTCTACGCTGACCATTGGGTCGGTTTAGGCCGCGTTGTTCCCCTCAGCCAATGGGGCAACTTCAACAGCTCCAACCATCACAGCAACAGCCTCAACCGCTTGAACGCTTTGAGCGGTGCTTTCTTCTTGAGCCGGTGCCACCTTGTACAACTTGGAACCATCACGCATACCGGCTTCAATGAGAGTACCTTTTTTAGCGGCTGCATAGGTCCAGGCTTTGGCACGTGTTGCGATCACCTCTCTGGCTGCATCATCCAAATTGAGTGTCTTCAACGCAGCATCTGTCATTTGAGCGACAGTGACTTTCTTGCGTCCAATGCACTTGAGCCACAGCTCGGCACCCGTTGCGGGCAATTTGGTCGGAGCCATCTCTGGTGCCGACACTTCTGCTTTAGCTTTTGGCACCTTGGTCTTTGCGGTTTTAACCTTTTCGGTGATGGGCTCAACCGATACTTTGGATTTGGCCTTCTTTTTGGCTGGCACTTCAGCATTTACAACAGACAGGTCTTCAACCGGTTGCGCTTGGGCAGGCATGGCGTATGTCAACGTTGTTGTGGCAGCATCCACGGTAATGAGGGGCTTGAGTCCATTGAGCGCCTGCTCCAGATTTGTCAAGTGCTGACGCGTGCGATCAATCTCTTGGGCTATGTGAGCGGCTGCTTCAACTAATGTTTGCATGGCTGATTCCTTTGTGGTGATTTTTGAGTTTCCAACGGCTTGACGACCTTTGGATGATATGGCAGTGATGACAATCTTTTATTCTATTTAGCGCGTCAATACAACATTGCCACGTGAACCATCTCAGGCTCTGCTGCAAAACCCAGGCATCTTTTAATCTCGGTGGAGGGCTTTTTAGCGCCACTAACAACTTGACCTACCAAAGCACCGCGTGAATGACCGCAAACAGCCTTCTGGAGTCGATCGAAGCCAGCTCGCAAATTGTGCAACCACCCTGCCCGCCCACCAGCCAAATTCATTTCGGTCAGGTTCGGGGAGCTCGCTCGGTTTCAGCAGGCCATTCAGCAAATTGACAGACGTGATCACCGGTTCTCTATTTGCCGATTGGGCATGAAAGCCGCTGTCGGTGTTGAGGATGTCCATTTAAAACTCCGTGTTTGGTGGATTTTGCATGAACAATTTTTGATTGGCACCGTTATTGCTTATTTGCTTCGAGCGAACATGAATGCACTGTTTCAGTTCATTTTATTGTTTGGCGGTCCTTAACTCAACATTTTTGCATGCCTTGGTTCTTAACGAGGCAATTTTTCTAGCTCGAGTAAGACTACGTCGATCTTATAGATGGCTTCAGTAAACGTCCTCATATCGGAAATCACTAAAGGAGTATCATGAAATTATTGCCACGACGCCAATTCATCCGCAACACTGCTTTGACAGGTATGAGCTTGGGTCTTGGAACGTCAGCTATTTGGTCGACCAACCTCTGGGCTGCGAACAAATTGAAGCCGTCGGCTAACTCGGCCCTAATCGCAGTGGACGTTCAGAACTGCTTTGTCAGTTCGGGCACCCTACCTGTTCCAAAGGGTGAAGAGGTGGTTCCGATCATTAATGCGCTTGGCAAAGTTTTTGATAACGTAGTTATCACTCAGGATTGGCATACGGCTGGGCACACGTCATTTGCCAGTAGTCATGTGGGAAAGAAGCCCTTTGAGACAACGCAGCTTTCTTACGGTCAGCAGGTACTCTGGCCAGATCATTGTGTTCAGGGCACCCCAGATGCCGAACTGCATGGTGATCTGAAGCTGCCCAAGGCGCAAGTTGTCATCAGGAAGGGCTTCAACCCACAGGTAGACAGTTACTCTGCATTCAAAGAGGCTGACCGTAAATCAACTACCGGTCTAGCAGCGTACCTTCAGGCTCGAGGAATCGACACAGTTTATGTGACCGGCCTTGCAACTGATTTTTGTGTCGCATGGACTGCGCTGGATGCAAAAGCATTAGGTTTCGAGACACTGGTCGTTGAGGATGCCTGCCGAGCCATCGACCTCAATGGTTCATTAGAAGCTGCTTGGAAGGAAATGACCGCCAAAGGTGTCAAACGCATCCAGTCCAGCGATCTCATATGACCAATCTGACGGGAGCAACCGGCCCAACCAGGTCTGGAGCACTGACATCACCTACACCCGTCTGGTCAGCGGGTTTGTCTATCTGGTGGCGGTGATGGACTGGTACAGCCGCAAGGTGCTGAGTTGGCGAATCAGCTTTCAGCATGGATGCGAGCTTCTGTGTGGACTATCTGGAATAGGCGCTGCGTAACTATGGCAAGCCTGACATCTTCAACAGCGACCAAGGTGAACAGTTCAGCACCAGGGTCCACTTTAGCCTTGGCCGCACAGTATGCCGATTCGGTATTTTGGAGCAACGCCACGCAGCCTGGAAAAGGGGACCTTTTTGACTTATCGTCCGCATCTGCTCCCCGGAATGAGCTGACGCTTTTCCTCAATTCGGGATTGCTGGCCATCGTTGGCAATATTGACAATGCGTGAGTATGTTGTCAAAATTGCCAACGTGCCAGCCCAACTTATTACCCGCTTCAAAGATGTCACGACCGATGGCTCAATACTTGAGGTGGTGATTTGGAAGGTGCCCAAACCCGTACCGCCTACGGACCATGGCTACAAGTACAGCGCCGTGTATGTGGTGGACGGTGTGCGTATCGTCGGTTTCGACAATGAGCGCGGCAAGGGTGATCACTGTCACCTCGATGGCATCGAAGCGCCCTATGCATTCACCGGTGTGGAGCAACTGATTGAAGACTTTATTGCAGCCGTCGCTGCCAGGAGAGCACCATGACTGAGCGCTATCTGACTATCACTCTGCAGCCTGACTGGAAGGGCGCTTTGCGCGCCATGGCCAAAACGGCCCAGGCCGACAAATATCAGGGTGAAGTGCTCAATTTTGAGAGTCCGGGGCATTTTTTTGGCCAGCTTTCCGAAAAGCGGTGGGAAATTGTTCGCGCTGCTCAGGGCCAGGGCGAACTATCTGTGCGTGAGCTCGCCCGCGCTGTGGGGCGCGATGTCAAGCGCGTGCACGAAGACGTGGTGACCCTGGCAGAGCTGGGCTTGCTGGAGCGCACAACCAGCGGTGGCGTGCTTTGCCCCTATTCATCTATGCACATTGACATGTACTTGAAGGCGGCTTAATCCGCCTCGGTGGTGTGCGATTGCAGCCAACTTTACATAGTGTCCGATTTTCGGGGGATCGGCACATTTAGCCAACTATCAAATTTCTTACTCATTTGTAGTGACGCATGATTTTTTCTCATGATGTCATGAATTTTTCTCGCTTGCGATGATGTGGCTTGCTCTACACAATGAATTTCCAAGTAATAAATTTGTGTACTTTCGTATAAATAACCTTCCAAAAGATCATGATTCTTTTCCGCAACGCCGCCATTCTCGACCCCGCATTAGGACAAATATTGTCTCCTAGAGATGTACTGGTCAAGGATGACCAAATCGTCGAAGTGTCGGAGAGACCGTTAACCACAACTACTGATCAATCTATTGATTTGCATGGCAAGATCCTGATGCCTGGACTGATTGACTGTCATGTCCACTGTATGGCATCGAACCTAAATTTGGGTACAAATGCCAATATGCCAAATGTTCTGGCTGTGTTGCGAGCGATCCCAATCATTGAGGGCATGATCAACCGAGGATTTACTTCAGTACGTGATGCTGGGGGCGCAGACTGGGCATTGGCTGAAGCTACTCGTACCGGGTTGGTAAAGGGACCGCGCATATTCCCTGCTGGACGTGCCATTTCACAAACTGGAGGGCATGGCGACTTTCGCCCTCGGTCTGACATTATGGAGCCGTGTTTTTGCTCCCAGAAGTTGGGGTCAATCTCGCGCATCGCGGACGGTATTGATGCAGTGCGCTTTGCTGTACGGGATGAAATCCAAAAGGGTGCCAGTCAAATCAAAATCATGGCTTCTGGTGGAGTGGCATCTCCAAATGATCCGATTCATTTTCTGGGCTATGGACGTGATGAAATTCGAGCCATGGTTGAAGAAGCAACCAATGCAGGAACCTATGTGATGGCCCATGCTTACACCTCTTTGGCGATAAGACGCGCAGTAGAGTGTGGAGTTCGTACCATTGAACATGGGAATTTGGCGGATACTGAGGCGGCCAAGGTACTAGCGGCGCATGGCGCTTACGCAGTGCCTACGCTCATCACTTACGAGGCACTTTTTAGTGAAGGAGCTTCCTATGGGTTTCCGCCTGAAGCCGTGTCCAAAATTAATGCTGTGCGGGAGCCTGGCATGCGCGCCATTGAGACTTTGGCCCAAGCCGGCGTAAAAATGGGTTTTGGCACTGACCTTCTAGGTGAATCCCAGCGCCTTCAGTCTGAAGAATTTCGTTTGCGAGCACAAGTATTGGGAAATCTTGAGGCGATCAGATCGGCTACAACTTACGCAGCCGAAATTATCATGGGAATTGGTCGTTACGGAACGATCTCGCCAGGTGCAGTGGCTGATCTACTGGTACTCGATGGAAACCCGCTCAACGACATCAACGTACTTCTTGGCCAGGGTGAGCATATGCTGGCAATCATGAAAGACGGTAAGTTTCACAAGTCTCTCGTTTAAATCATACAAAGGAGTTTTCTTCATGTCCATCGATCGTCGTCAGTTCCTTCAGTCTACAGGTCTAGCTGCAGCAACCTGCTCATTGCCAAGTTTGGTCTTTGCCCAATCGCAAGGGACCTTTCGCGTTGGTGCGCTCAACCCGATAACCGGTGCGGGCGGCACGTATGGTCCTGGTATGCAAAAAGCCATCCTATTGGCAGTAGATGAAGTCAATGCCGCAGGCGGAGCAGGTGGGCGCAAGCTGGAAGTTTTCACAGAAGACACCCAGACACAACCGCAAGCGGCCGTTCTGGCTGCGAAGAAGCTCATTGAGGTGAACAAGGTGCAGGCGATACTAGGCACTTGGGCATCAGGGGTAACTCTGGCAGTCATGCCTTTGACCGATACCGCTGGAATTATCGAAATGAATGTCTCAGGTGCACCAGCCATCTCTACGGAAGACAAGAAAGATTTGGTCTGGCGCTTTCAGGCAACCAATGACCGTTTCGGTTACGCCTTCGCCGAAATTGCCAAAAAATACAAATTCAAGCGTCCTGCCACTATGGCATTCAATAACGCATCAGGCCGTGGCAACACGGATGGGTTCACACGCGCATGGACCGCAGCAGGTGGAAAAGTCGTCGCAAGCGTAGTTTACGAGCCTAACCGACCCAGTTATCGCAGTGAACTGCAAAAGGTGCTTGCAGAAAAACCCGATGTTATCGTGACAGGATCTTATCTGCCCGACACAACAATTATCTTGCGTGAATGGTATCAATCAGGGGAAAAAACCAACTGGATTATTCCTGGGTGGGCAGCGAATCCGGAACTCATCAAGGTATTGGGGGCTGAGATAACGGAGGGCATAATTTCAGTGGACACAGTCTCAAGCGAAACGGCTCCATCGTACAAGCACTTTGATGCCCTTTTCTTGAAAGCAACCGGCAAACCAGCTTCCTCTAACGTCTATGCAGCTATGACATATGACATGGTAATCAGTCTGGCTTTGGCAATGGAAGCGGCTGGTCCAAACGCCACGGTTGAACAGATCAACGCAAAGATTCGAACTGTGTCAAACGCACCAGGAACAATAGTCAGCACCTTCGCTGAGGGCAAGGCCTTACTGGCAAATAGACAAAAAATCAATTACGACGGCGCATCGAGCAAACTTGACTTCGACAAAGAGGGTGATGCGAATCCGGATTTTGGTGTGTATGTGATCGAAAAAGGTCAATTGATACGCCGTGACGTAGTAGCCGTGTCGCCATTGGTTGGAGCTTGATATTGATTGAATTCCTCAACCTGCTAATCAACGGGATCGTCGAAGGCTTGGTAATTGCGTTACCAGCTCTCGCTCTAACTCTGGTGATGGGGATCAACCGGTTCCCTAATGCGGCAGCTGGAGACACAATGACTTTAGGTGCCTACGTGGCCCTAGGTTTGCAGCAGGTGGGAATCAAGTACTTTACTTTGGCCGTGGTTGGCGCATTGGCTGGCGGTGCTTTGCTGTCATGGCTTTCATACAGACTAGTTTTTCAGCGACTGACGCGTTCACCGATGGTAGCCAGTCTCTTGGCTGCCATTGGTGTTGGATTCATTCTCAGAAGCGTCATTTCAATCGTTGCTGGGCACGACATACATACCTTTGAATTACCCTTGGTTAGGTCATGGAACTGGGACGGTATACGTGTTTTGCCAACCGATCTGGCAATTGCGGCGGTGGCTCTCCTCATATTGCTGTTGGTATTTTGTTGGTTACAGTTAACTCCCAGTGGACGTCAATTGCGTGCCATCGCTGACAATCCTGAGCTTGCAAGGCTAAGTGGCGTTCGTTCGCGCAAATTGATGTGGATGTTATGGATGCTATTTGGGGCTTTATGTGCGGCAGGTGGTGTGCTGTTAGGGGTTAAAGCAGTGATCATGCCCGACATGGGTTGGGAAATGCTTTTACCGGCCTTTGCTGCCATGATTCTGGGTGGAATCGGTCACCCAATAGGTGCAGTGCTAGGCGCAGTGTTGATGGGAATAGCGCAAGAGTTGTCAATACCATTGGTTGGCCCTAGCTACAAGATAGCAGTGGCCTTCATAGTGATGCTGTCGGTGTTGCTTGTGCGACCTGGCGGCTTGTTTGGTCACATCGAAAAGGTTCGATGATGGATGCCTACTTGCTCGCAGTTGGTACAGTTGTGCTGATCTACGCACTGTTGGCTATTGGACTTAATTTGCAATATGGTGAGACGGGGCTAATAAATTTCGGGCATGTAGCATTTTTTGCGATCGGAGCTTATACATCAGCCCTGCTGTCCATGCGAGGTTGGCCCTTGCCACTGTCGTTCTTGGCTGCAGGTGTGGTTGCCGCATTAGCTTCTGTCCCACTTGGTATAGCGGCGTTGCGACTTGGCGATGACTACCTAGCAATAGTCACACTGGGGTTTTCGGAAACAACACGCATCTTGATTCAGCAGGAAGAGTGGCTAACACGGGGCGTGCAAGGGCTGCCAGGAATTCCCGGCTTGTATCCAGGTCTCTCGGCCTCATTGCGCAGTTGGATCATTTTCTTAACGCTCTTAGGTGTTACAGCGGCAGCGGCCGTGGCGGTATCTTTGCTGCAACGAAGTCCCTTCGGTCGAATGTTACGAGCAATCCGAGACAATGAGCCGGCAGTTCTGGCCCTGGGAAAAGACCCTGCCGGATTCAAAATCCGGGTATTCATGGTGGGGGCCGCGCTAGCGGGGATAGCTGGTGCGTTTTACGCGCATTTCATCACTTTTTTGACACCCGAACAATTCATCCCGTTGGTCACTTTCTATGTTTGGATGAGCATTATTTTGGGTGGAATAGGTTCATTGCGCGGCGCACTTTTTGGAACCGCCTTGTTGATGTTATTTCTTGAAGGTTCTCGCTTCATTCGGGATGTATTTCCTGGGGTCGCCGAAATTCAGATGGCCAGTGTCCGCCTGGCTTTGATCGGACTAGCGTTGGTACTGTTTGTCATTTACCGTCCACAGGGCATGTTCGGAAAGCCCGCTCCATGATGCTCGAGGTTCAACAGGTTTGCGTCGACTTTGATGCCTTCCGCGCAGTCAACGATGTGTCCCTCACAATTAGCAGTGGTGAATTGCTCGGTATTGCAGGGACCAATGGGGCTGGTAAGTCCACGCTTTTTGCAGCAATTGCGGGCCAACAAGCGACAAGTACTGGCCGAATAATGTTCCAAGGTCAAGATGTGACAAGTCAACCTGTGTATGCACGCGCGCGCTTGGGTTTGGCACGAACATTTCAAACCCCAAGAGAATTTGCTCGGCTGACCGTTCTTGAAAATCTGCTTGCTGCGGCCCCCAACAAAAGGTATGAATCCATTTTTTCTTGCTGGTTTGCACGGAATGCCTCGAAACGTCACGAGCAGGAGCTAATTCAACATGCCGATGAAATTCTTGAATTTGTTCGACTTTCAGTGGTTCGCAACCAGCATGCAGGTGGTTTGTCAGGAGGCCAAAAGAAATTACTTGAGCTGGCAAGGGTTTTGATGCTTAAACCATCATTGATCATGCTTGATGAGCCATTTGCAGGAGTCAACCCTGTGCTGATAGGCGCTATCGTGGCGGTGCTAGAGAAATTAAATAAGCAAGGTATTGCGCTGGTCATCGTAGAGCATCACTTGCAAGCATTAAAGTCTTTCGTACAGCGTCTGGTCGTCATGGATCAAGGACAGATACTGGCTGACGGTGATCCACATCTAGTTTTGGAAGATTCTCGCGTCCAGGCGGCCTATATGGGGGGCGTGGTGTGAGCACAGTTCTTGAGGTACGCGATCTTTGTGGTGGATATGGCGAAACTGACATTCTGCACGGTATCTCTTTAGTTGTGCAAGAAGGGGAAATCGTGACGATTGCCGGGACCAATGGGTCTGGTAAATCGACACTTCTAAAAGCAATTGTCGGGCTACTTCCTCGTGCAAATGGCAGCGTCAAACTGAACGACCAAGAAATTTGCCACCTGCCCACGGAAGACCGTATTGATGCTGGATTGGCCTGTGTACCTCAAGTAGCCAACGTATTTCGGAGCCTGAGTGTTCAGGAAAATCTTCGAGTAGCCGGGCACAATGTCCATTCAAGTCGCATTGAGGAAATGCTGGACTTGTTTGGTGCACTCAAACCCCGGCTGCACCAACTAGCGGGTACGCTTTCCGGTGGTGAACGACAACAGTTAGCCTTTGCTAGAGCCCTAATGGGCTCACCACGCGTGATCGTGTTGGATGAGCCTACTGCTGCATTGGCACCTTCCCTAGTTCAGCACGTCTTCAATATGGTACTGACATTACCAACGCAGCATGTTTCTGTTTTGATGGTAGAGCAGCGTGCGCGTCAGGCACTGGCAATAAGTCAACGCGGCTACATTCTTGATCAGGGGGGTATCGTGTTGTCAGGTTTAGCCTCAGATCTACTGAACGATGTACGTATGACGGAGTTGTATTTAGGAACACACCACAACACCTGACGCAAGTCATCTTGCGACTCAATATTGAGCTCTTCCAAAGACCGACAATAGGTCCAGTTTAATCCTATTTTTTGAAATCACATACGTCGCATTTGTCCCAATCGCGGTAGGGACATCCATTACTGGATGCCCCCCGCACAGATCCGTACGTGCCCAATTCGCAAGGCGTTCACTTAATCTGTTGATGAAGCTCTCAATCGAGTCACTTTTCTCAATTGACACAGAGACTTAGCGCGCGCAATTTTGCTGAAAATATTTCGTCGCTGAAACCCGAACAGATTTCGATATAAGTCATTGATTTGTTGTGGTATTTTCTGATGTTGACTTGCTGTATCAACAGATTAAGTGAACGCCTTGCCCAATTCGGGCATACGGCTCCTACCTTGGGTAGGTAACGCCAAAGCCATTTCGGCAGTGGCTGAAGTCATCTTCTTTCCCTGCCTCGTAGCGTTGCGTACACGGTTCTGTCTCTGTGACACGCTACAGCGGCTCTGAGTCGGCTAAATGAGCCCATCCCCTCGAAAAGGTAAAACGAGCGGATTTTCCCTCTGAAGAAGGGACACGAGATTTGCTGAAATCGCTTAACCCAGCGGCGTAATGTCAGCCACCCTAGGAAAAATCAACAGTAACACTCTCTGCGGTCGCCTGTGGAATGACC
>JAIFMA010000104.1 GCA_020048795.1 Rhodoferax sp. | reverse complement strand
CAGGTGCTTGAAGCGATTCGTGAACACGGCAGCTACTTTGACTTTGCTGACGCGATGTCCAAAAAACACACCCTAAGCCTGCAGGCGGTGGCACTGAGCCCACAGGACAATCAACGGTTCCAGGCCAGCGCGCGGGATTCGCTGGCGGTGCAAGCACAGCTTGATGCGGCGCAGCAGGAGCCTTTTGAAGACTTTGTTGCGGCTTATTACGCTTGAGGTCTGGGCACCCTGCCTGGCCCGTCTATTTTTATGCAAAACACGGCATGATGCCACCAGTGTTATTAAATAAATAGCTGCCAACGCTTGCTGTATAAGCGCTACAGCCTGATTTTGCATAAATTTCTGGCAGCTCGGTGGGCCTGCCCGGGGGCCAATGGCCCGCAGAATTGGGGTCAGAGCCCAATTTGTTGATGCCCCGTCATCCAGGCACACGCCAGAGTGACGAATTGGGATCCGACCCCAAATCTGCTACCCGTTGTGGCGATCATCACCATGTGGATGGGCTCTATCGCAGACTTTCCGAGCCGCCAGGAAAGTGCCTGGACCAGCGCGAGTCGCTGCTTGCGCCCCTCCTGCATGTGTCATCGCGCATCGCCTTGTTGCGGGCCTTTTACGCCGCCAACAATGCCTTCGCTTGGTCGATGTCCGGGTGCTGCCCGCGGCAACTTCAAAAACTTGCCAGAGGGCAGGACGGTCAGTGTGGTTATGGTGTCATGGGGCTCAAGGCCGTGGGGCGGTTAAAAACAGGTTTCCAACCGTGTTCAGATCGTCACCACTGGTTGCAAGGCGGGCACCAGGAGGTTGGCAAATTCCGCCAGCGGCATAGCCATGCGGGTGATGTTTTGCTCTTGCAAAAAACGTGCTTCCATGCGTGTTGGCTCGTTGGGCAGCACCGCCCAGTGCCGATCACTCGAGCGCTTCATGATCTGGCGTGCAAAACAACGTGTCAGCTGGTCATCAAAGCGGCAGCCCAGAAACAAAAAGTTGCGCCCGCTGCGCCAGGCCTGCACAGCCGCCGGAATCGGTGTCTGGATGTCGATTTCGGTCAGCACCTCCACATAGTCGCTGTCAGACACCAGGTAGTTGCCTGCCGGGCTGTGGCTACCCAGGGGCTTGTAGAGCAAGCGGCCCGGATCGCTCGCCAACTCAGCCACTGCTGTGCCGTCTGACGCGTAAACACCGGTCCAGTGCCCAAAATGTTCAGATTGCGACAAGCCTTGCACCTGCACCCAGTTGCCCGGTGTCAGCGCCAGCGCAGCAGCAAAGGTGTCGTCGTACCAGGTGTCCACCCACAGCCCGGCACCGCTGGCGGCCAGTGCCAGATGCAGCGCCGAAGGTGTCGGCACCGTGGCAAACGCCTCGTTCATCAGGTGCACCACCGACTTGCGGTGTTTGAAGTTTTCAATGAACTGTGCGGCCTGGGTCAGGCGCTTGCGGATTTTGTGCGGTACGCTGACCCGGGCGGTCATGGCTTCGGCCAGTGCCAGCGGTGTGCCCGGCACCGTCGCATCGCCACACAGCGACAGCATGTCAGGCCCCAGATACGGAATGACCGCACCGGTGGCCAGGCTACGGGCAATGCTTTCAACAGAATAGGTCATGGCTGTGATCCTGGAGGTAAATATCGGCACCGGCACTCTCGGGCTCAAACGGGGCAATGACATTGATGTCCATGCTCAGTCTTCCGCTAAAACCAGCGCCGTGGCGTGCTCAGGCTGCTGGGTGATCGACAGGCAAACGCCGGTCGAGGTAGCCAGATAAATGCGGCGCGAGCCCAGGTGCAACACCGGTGTTTCGTCGCGAATGTCCAGCGCATCCACCACGATCACCCGCGTGGCGGGATCACGCAGGCGCCAGATGGCCGCCGCTTCACGCAGGGTGGCAGCCGCTTGAACCACTTCGCCGGCGCTGCGCAGCGCCTCAGGGGTAAGTGCCATGCTTTAGTCTCCTGCGTCTTCTGCCAATGCCAGGCGACGCGCCTCTACCGTGATCGGCAGCGGGGTGTCGGCGGGCATGGCGGGCAAGTCAAACTGCCAGCCGTTGGCCAGCGTCACCAACCCGCCCCACAGGCCGGGATTGGCCATGGCGGTGATCGGCTCCTCCAGGTCTTTTTTGGGCACATAGCCGGTCAGCACGCCTTTGCTGTCTTTGCGGATCATCAGTTTCATGGGTGGCTCCTGGTAGGGGGATAGGGGGTCAAAGGTGGGCTTTAAGGAGCGGTGATCCACGCTGCGCCGGGCCGCCCCAGGCAAGCGGGGCCGCCTCGGGAGGCAGCGAAGTACAAGAAGTGACGAGCGTGGGGGCCAGTGCTTCTTCGCGCAGCAAGGGCTGCAGCAGCGGTGGCAGTGTGCTCAGTAGCTTGTTGATGTCATCCCGTGTGGTGGTTTGACCCAGTGAAAAGCGCACGGTCGCCAAAGCCTGGTCAGCCGGCACGCCCATCGCGGTGAGTACGTGCGAAGGTGTTGTGCCGCCCGCGGAACAGGCGGCACCGCTGGACGCTGCAATGCCCAGGCGTTCCAGGCGCTGCAACACCACATCCACCGACAACTGGCCAAAGCGCAAATAGCTGGTGCCTGGCAGTCGTGCTACCTGTTGACACCAAATGTGGGTTTTGGGTAGTGCGCGCGTCAGGCCGGCTTCCAGTGCGTCGCGCAAGCCGGTCTGGCGGGTGGCCTCAGCGCCCACATCGCCCAGCAGCTCAAGCGCCGTCGCCAGGCCCACAATGCCGGGCAGATTTTCGGTGCCGCCGCGTCGTCCGCGTTCCTGGCTGCCCGGCGTTTGCGCGGTACAGGGCAGCCCGTGGCGCAACAACAACGCGCCGATGCCCTTGGGGCCGTGAAACTTGTGCGCCGACAAGGACACTGCATCAGCACCACAGTCGGCAAAATGAAACGGCAACTTGCCAATCAACTGGGTTGCATCGACAAGCAGCAAAGCGCCTGTAGCGTGTGCCAATGCGGCCACTTCAGCCACCGGCATCAGTACGCCGGTTTCGTTGTTGGCGGCCATCAGCGACACCAGTGCCACATCGGGCCCCATCAGGGCTGCTGCCGCATCCAGATCCAGCCTGCCGTCGCCAAGCACCGGGATCAGGTCCACCTCAACACCGGACTGCGCCAGGGCACGCGCCAGCCGCAGTTGACCCGCATGCTCAACGCGGCTGAACACCACCCGCTGACGTTCTGGCGGGCTGGCCGCCAGCAGGCCGCGCACCGCCAGGTGGTTGGCCTCGGTGGCACCGCTGGTAAAGATCACCTCGACCGGCTTGCAGCCCAGCACCCGTGCCACGCTGACGCGGGCCTGGCTCAACACCCGCTTGGACGCCTGCCCAGGGCCGTGCTGTGATGACGCATTGGCCCAGGTATCCGTCAGTACCGACAGCATGGCCGCAACAACGGCGGCTGCGGGTGGTGTGGTGGCGTTGTGGTCGAGGTAAATCATGTTGCGAACGCCCCTCAGGGCCAGAACTGGCGATCTGCGTCAACACACAGCAAGTCCAGCACGGCGCTGAGTGTTTCGTTCTGGCTGCGTGTCGCCCATGTCTGGGTAGCATGGTCGCGCCAGCACAGGCTCCAGCGCTGGTCCGCGTGGGGTACCAGCAGCGCGATGTCGATCAGGCCACCGGCAGGGTCAACCCGGCGCGAGCAACACGGGCTTTGAATCCGGTAACAACCGTCCTCAAGCAAGACCTTGGGCCTGACATAGCGGTAGCGCACCCGCTCGCGCAGGGCGTGCTGCAAGCGGCGCTGCAGCAGGTCAAACACCTGTGCATTCGCCGCAGCGGACACGGTGGCGGCCAGGCTCACCCAGGTTCTCCGGTTTCGGGCAGCCAGCCCGGCGGGGCCGGCACCAGCTCAATTTCAAGGCAGCCGACGACACAACCGGCAAACTGGACCAGGTACACCGGCTCGTTCAGATCAGGCGCGTGGCCAATGTTGACCACTTCACCCACCGAGCCGCGCGCTGCCAGCAAGGCATCTGCCGGCCGCTCCGGGTAGCTGCCGTCATTGGTCAGATCATCCAGCGCAACCACGTGCTGGCCCCAGGCATAGGCCGGCGCACGGGGTTCAAGACCTGCGAGGCTTGGGCGGCTGTTCATGGCGTGCTCCCGATGGGTTTGGCTGAGCCCAGGGTGGCGAGCACATTGGCCTTGGCACCCAATTGCGCCAGCACCTCTTCGGGCAGGTTGTCCAACGTACAAAGCTCTTTGGCGCGCATGCCGACCCGGTGGCCGGATTCGACAAAGTCCACTGCGTAGATGTAGAACTGCTGCAGAAAGGTGTTGATGTTGATCACGTAGCCAATCTCGCCCTTGTTCACCAGCACCTCACCAATGTCGCGGCCGTTGTAGGTGCCGTCGTTGCGCACCACCGAGCGTGCAACCACCCGCTCGCCATAACTAAAGCGTGGTGGATGCACCAGCTCGATCTCGTTGTCGTCACGGTTGATATCAGCCATGCTGTGCTCCTATTCGGGTGACATTGCTTTTCAGGCGCTCACGCACGGCCTGACGTACCTCGGGTTCTTCGTCCTTGCTCATGGATTCCAGGGTAGCCACATCCGCCCGTTGGGCGACCTCCCAGCGCACCCGCCAGTCCGGGTCATGGGCCAGGCATGACAGCAGGGCCAACGGCAGACATTCGGCCACGATGCGGCGCACATCGGCATCCGCATCATCTGCCAGCCCCATCAGTGCCGGCATTTCCAGTCTTTCGGCCACACGCATACGCACCGCCCGGTCGGAGTCAAAGGCCATCACCGACAACAGGGCCAGCGGCAGGCGCTGCGCCACCAGCTCGCGCACGCCGTAGTCCGGGTCATGCCGCAGTGCGGCCAGGTCGGCCGGTGCCAGCCGTTGGGCCACCCGGATGCGCACCTCGCGGTGCGGGTCATTCACCAGTCGCGTCAGTTGTGACAGCGGCAAGCGCATGGCGACCTGGATGCGCACCGTTTCGTCAGCATCATTGATCAACGCGCCCAGCCTAAACACACTGGCACGGCGCGCCGCGATGGCACGCACTTCAAAATAGGGGTGAGACAGCTGCTCGTCGCTGAGCGTCGGATGCCACCTGAAAAAGCGGTCGATGCGGCGTGCATACACATCCTGCATGCAGGCGTGTCCGGGCTCGCAGCCGAGACCTTCGCCCAGCGCCAGAAGTTTGGCATATTGGCATCCATCGCAGCAAATTGGCCCGCCTTGCCAGTGTTGCGCCGCAATATCGCCGGCAGGCGCACGCACCGGGGTGCCGCTGACAACGCGGGGTCTGGCCGGGGCAGCAAGGGCGTTCATGGGCTTTTGACACCCCAGCCGCGCACCGGGTACTCAGATGGTGCATCGGCGGACGGGCCATTTTCATGGCGCGTCAACACATGAAACAGCAAGGCACCTCCCACATGGTCTTGCGGGTCAAGACGGCGCAACTCCTTGAGTAACTGGGTAGCCTCTGCCATGGCATCCAGCCGCATGTTCAGGTAGGCCAGCCCTTTGAGCGTGAACAGGTAAAAACGCACCGCAGCATCGCCGCGTGTTGCGTCATCGCTGGGGGGCACGTCGCCAAAGTCCGGCCCCAGCGCAGTGCGGGCAACGGCCAGCGCATCTTCACCCACCGCGCGGGCCTGGGCCAACTGATGGCCGTAAAAGTGAAAGCGGTACAAGGCAATCAGCGGTGCCGGATGGCGCGGTGCCGCAGCACGCGCCTGTTCCAGCAGGGGCAATGCCTGAATGGGCGAATGCCGCAGCAACCCGGCCTGGGTGATCAGTGCGTTGACCTGAGGGCTCAGGCCACCACCGATGACACTGGTGGCAAAAGCTGCCAGATCGTCGTCAAAGTGCAGGCCGCGCTCGTTCATGGGAGTATTTCAGTGCACCAGCACAGGGGCTGGTCGGCCACGCCCGATGGCAGAGATTTCGATCTTGGTCACACCGGGCTTGGGCGCGGTCTCGGCACTGCTGCAAGCGCAGGCTTCCTTGTTGGGGTCGATAAAGCTCAGACCTGACTGTGTGGCGGTTTCGGTGAAGTCAATCGTGATGCCGTTGAGTATCAAGCGGCTCTCGGCGCCCAGAAACAGGCGCACGCCACCGACTTCCAGCGTTTGCTCGCCGGCCTGGGGGAAAGCCTCGGGGCTGAATTCTGATGAGTAACCAGAACAACCGCCCGGCGTCACTGCCAGGCGCAGGCCGGCACTGGCGCCCAGGCCGGAGAAACGCACGATACGGTTGATGAATTTCGCCGCAGCGGGCGTGAGGGTGACGTTGGGCATCATGATGGGCGGTTTTTTCAAGAGTGGAGGCATCAGACTTCGGTGATGCAATCGTCCACTGGGCAGACCGACACACACTGCGGGTCATCAAAGTGGCCTTCACAGTCGTTGCACTTGGTGGCGTTGATGATGTACACGCCCTTTTTCACGCTGATGGCAACGTTGGGGCACTCAGGCTCGCAAGCATCGCAGGCCGTGCAGGTTTCGGTGTTGATCTTGTGGGTCATGGTGAATCTCCGGTGAGGTTGACGAAATGAAGGAAAACTCAGGCGGCCAGGGCCATGCCATCAGCAAGTTGGGTAAATGCCCCCTGGCGAATTTGCGCATCACCACGGCTTTGGTGTACCAGCGTACCGCTGGCGATGCGAGCGCGGTAGTCGGCAAACCAGTCCAGCGCGGCTTTTTCAATGAACTCGCCCACATAAGCATCCACCGGCTCGACACCAGCGGCGGTCAGCTCATCCTTCGGGCAGGCACCAATCTTGGCCACCAGCACGGCGTGACAGTCGTTGATGGCACGCACCACCGAGGGCAGTTGTGCCTCGTCACCTTCGCCGCCCTGGCAATAGTGGTCGACGCGCCGGTGACCGACAAACAGCGCCCGGGTGGCGGACACTTCAAACACCTGAAATTCGGTAACGTGGCCAAAATGCTCATTCACCCGGCCACCACCTTTGGTGGCCACCGCCACCAGCACGCTCAGCGCATCGGCCACCGGGGTGCTGCTGGCCGCTGTCAAGGCTTGTTGCTTGGCGGCTTGCTGGGCATTGCGCTCAAGCTCGACTTTTTGCTGATAGCTGCGGCGTTTGTCCAGGTCATAAACCACGTTCATCTGGTCCAGCCTGTCCAACGTGAATTCGTCGCTGCGGTCTTCGCCCAGCAGACCCACAGCATCGGCGCGGCATTGACGGCAATGCCGCATCAAATTCGCGCCGCCCATGCAGGCATCTTGTACCGCCTTCAGCTCGGCGGCGCTGGGGCCACGCTGGCCGGTCAGGCCAAACACCGTGCCATGCTCAGCCTCGCTGATCAGCGGCATGATGTTGTGCAGAAAGGCACCGCGTTTTTTCACCTCGCGGTTGACATCCATCAGGTGTTTGTCGTTGACACCGGGGATCAGCACCGAGTTGATTTTGGTCAGCACACCGCGCGCTGTGAGCATTTCCAGCCCGAGCATCTGGCGCTCGTGCAAGATTTTGGCGGCTTCATAACCGGTGTAGCGCTTGTGCTTATAAAAGATCCAGGGGTAAATCTTCTCCCCCACGGCCGGATCCACCATGTTGATGGTGATGGTGACATGGTCCACGTTGTACTTGCAGATTTCATCGACCAGATCAGGCAGCGCCAGCCCGTTGGTGGAAATACACAGCTTCAGGTCGGGTGCCTGCTGCTGCAGCATACGAAAGGTGTCAAAAGTCTTTTTCGGGTTGGCCAGTGCGTCGCCCGGCCCGGCGATGCCCAGCACCGTCATTTGCGGAATTTCGCTGGCCACCGCCACCACTTTGCGCACCGCCTGCTCGGGCGTGAGCTTTTGCGACACCACGCCAGGGCGCGATTCATTGCTGCAGTCGTATTTGCGGTTGCAATAGTTGCACTGGATGTTGCAGGCCGGCGCTACCGCCACATGCATGCGGGCGAAATGGTGGTGCGCCTCTTCGGAGTAACACGGGTGGTCTTTGACCTTGTCCCAAATGTGCTGGGGCATATCGGCTGGGCCATCGGACGAACCGCAACTGGCCTTGCCCTCGCCGCCCTGCGTGCCACAGCCACCGCCCGTCTCTGACAGGTCGAGCTTGGCCCCGAGAGACTTGATCTGGCCAATGCTGACATAGGTCTTGGCTGGCATCGATGCGGTGATGGCATTGGACTGCATGAAAACCCTTCTCGCGACCGAGGTTGATCGCACAAGGGCTAATTAGCTAAATCCGTGCCACCTGAAAAGACCGGCTTTTGCTGGATTTTTGTCGCATGTGGCACAGGCGCCTGGCACGGGCGGCGCTGATGTGGTGTCGCAATGTCAGTGATGCGACAAAGGCAACACCGGCCAAATCATGGTGACATCGCGTGCCTGTGCAGTCAAAGGCTGGCAGCTGGAATACCCAGAATGCGCTCCGTCAGCCAGCGCGGGCGCTCGTCATTGTTGATGACCAGTCCCAGCGGACAGTCGTGGCTGGTCACCAATTCGGTCAGCGAGCGCAGGGCGCGCAAATCAGACTGTTGCGTGAGTTTGATTTCTACCGGCAGCAGCCCGGCACTGCCAAATTGACCTTCCAGAATCAGGTCAATTTCGGCCCCGCCACGGGTGCGGTAGTTCGAAAAACAACGCGCAAAAAGCTCACGCCGTACCGCCCACGGTCAAGCCATCCAGCCGCAGCGTCGGCTGACCAACCCCCACAGGCACACTCTGGCCCTCTCCTGCCGTCAAAGTGACAAGCCGGGACGACTGGATTGGCTGGTCGCCCACGCTGCAATGGCAGCGCCTGGCATTGATTGCCAACAACAGCCGCTTTCTGATTTTGCCGGGTGAGCGCGTTAAGAATCTGGCTTCGCGCATTCTTGGTCTGAACTTGGCCTCCTTGAGTCGGGATTGGCAGCTCGTTCATGGACAGCCTGTACGATGATTGATGTCAAACTGGCTTCGCTTCAGGCTCATACCTGAATTGGAAAATATTACCGGACACCAAAATCCGAAGAAATTGATCGCAAATGCAGCCCAGTCCTTGAGTCTCAAAACCGGCACTTTGTGTGCTACCCCCGGGTGAATTTAGGGTGGCCACAGGTGGGGTAATTTCAAGTGGCCATCAGGGGAACAGGCTGTCATCGAAATGACCCCTGCCCGACAAGCCCAAAAGCCGTAGCCAACGTTACCGCCTGACCGCCCTCGGGCAACACTGGTTGGAGATGCAGCCTGGCAATGGTTCGGGTTGAAATCCTCTGGGGCCACCCGCAACTCCGCTATGACCTACAGCGTTACTCTCCATTGCTATTTGGCTCACAAATTTGCGGCTGAGACAGTCAACGATCCACCACCATTTGACCCGGCCCAAACCGGGCAAAACTCAGAATTTTGGTAAGTGGAACTTCGGTGGCACGCCCATTCGGGTGTTGATGACCCACTGCTGGGCGATCGACAGCACGTTGTTGGTGATCCAGTACAGCACCAGCCCGGACGGGAAAAAGAAGAACATCACACTGAACGCCAGCGGCATGAACCACATCATCTTGGCCTGCATCGGGTCGGGTGGGGCCGGGTTAAGCGAGGTTTGTAACACCGTAGTCAGGGTCATCACCAGCGGCAAAATGTAATAGGGGTCGGGGCTTGAGAGGTCGTGAATCCAGCCCAGCCAGGGGGTGTTGCGCATTTCCACGCTCGACAACAGTACCCAGTACAGGGCAATGAACACCGGGATCTGGATCATGATCGGGAAACAGCCGCCCATCGGGTTGACTTTTTCCTCGCGGTAGATGCGCATCATCTCCTGCTGCATCTGCTGCGGATTGTCTTTGAGGCGCTCACGCATCTCGGTGATCTTCGGGTTGACCGCCTTCATTTTGGCCATGCTGGCGTAAGCCTTGGCATTGAGCCAGTAAAACGCAATCTTGAGCAACAGCTGACCAGCAGCCAGTACAGTGGCTTGGCCAGCATGGTCAGCCAGCCATAGTCTTTGACCAGTTCCAAGCCGGGTGCCAGGGCTTCAAGCACACTTTCCTCCTGGGGACCGGCGAAAAATCGGGTTTCGATGGTCTTGCCGCCGCCTGCAGCGATCGATTCCAGCGGTGCGATCATGCCGACGGCGTACAGGTTGTTGTCGACTTTGCGCATGAAAGGTTCGCGCTTGATGCCGTCACCAAGCAGCCAGGCACTGGCAAAGTAATGCTGCACCATGGCCACATAGCCGTTTTCTGCGGCTTTTTCGATGTCTACCTTGCCTTTTTCAATATCGGAAAACTCGACTTTCTGGTATTTCTTGGCATCGGTATAGACCGCCGGCCCGGTAAAAGTGGAGTAAAAAGACGATTCGCCAGAGGGCTTGTTGCCGTCGCGCACCAGTTGGACATAAAGCTGCGGTGCTACCGCTGCGCTGCCCACATTGCGCACCTCGTGCCGCACCGCCACGGCATAACTGCCGCGTGTCAGCGTGTAGGTCTTGATCAATTTGATGCCACCGGCTTCAGGCGACTCAAAACGCAGCTCAATCGACTGGTTGCCGTCTTTCAGACTGCGTTCGCCGGGTGCCAGCGTCATGACAGATTTGTGGTTGGGCAGGGCTACCCCCCCGGCACTGGCAATCAAACCGGACTGGGCCAGGTAAACCCGCTCTTTGTTGTCCTCCAGCAAAACAAAGTGGCGCGACTTGTCAGCCATGTCCTGATGTTTGAGAAACTCGGTGCGCACCACCGAGCCACCTTCGGTGCTGAAGGTGATTTTCAGTACGTCGGTCTCGACCACCACCAATTCAGTGGCCGCCGAACGCGCAGCTTGAGGGACTAATCCGGCTGTAGCGCCCGCTGGTTGTGCGCTAGCAACTACAGAACTTGTAGCAACAGGAACCCCGCTGGAGCTGCTTGCGGAGGGTGCAGG
>JAIFMA010000212.1 GCA_020048795.1 Rhodoferax sp. | reverse complement strand
CCTTCAGGCGCGCCCACCACTCTGGCCAACACCAGATGGATGATGTTTTCGGCCATGTCATGCTCACCCCAGGTGATGAAAATCTTGGTGCCAACAACTTTGTAGCTGCCATCAGGCTGGGGTTCTGCCCGGGTGCGCACTGCCGCCAGGTCGCTGCCGGCTTGCGACTCGGTCAGGTTCATGGTGCCAGTCCACTGGCCACTGACCAGTTTTTCAAGGTAGGTGGCATTGAGTTCTTCTGAGCCGGCTGTGAGCAGCGCCTCGATGGCACCGTCGGTCAGCAAGGGGCATAACGCAAAGCTCATGTTGGCCGAGTTTTGCATTTCACCCACGGCAGAACCAATCGTCTTGGGCAGACCCTGGCCACCAAAAGCCACCGGATGCTGCAGGCCTTGCCAACCGGCTTCTGTATATTGCTTGAGGGCATCCTTGAAACCCGGGCTGGCGGTCACCACGCCGTCTTTCCAACTGGTCGGGTTTTGGTCAGCCGTCCAGTTCAGTGGGCTCAGCACGCCTTCATTGAACTTGGCAGCCTCTTCAAGCACGGCCTGAGCCGTGTCAAAACCAGCGTCTTCCATGCCCGGCAACTGCGCCACCTGGTCAATATTGGCCAGGTACTTGATGTTGAACAGCATGTCTTTCAGGGGGGCGATGTAACTCATGGTTCTTCTCCGTTAGTTATTTGTTCAAGTCGGGCATCCGGCCCAGACGAAAAAAAAGGGCATCGCGATGGATGCCCTGTGTAAAAGTTGCCTTACAGGGCGGCGACCAGCTCGGGCACCGCGGCAAACAGATCGGCTTCGAGCCCGTAATCAGCCACGCTGAAAATAGGTGCCTCGGGGTCTTTGTTGATGGCCACGATCACCTTGCTGTCCTTCATGCCCGCCAGGTGTTGAATGGCGCCACTGATGCCCGCAGCAATGTAGAGCTGGGGTGCCACAATCTTGCCGGTCTGGCCCACTTGCAGGTCGTTGGCCGCATAACCGGCATCCACCGCGGCACGGCTGGCACCGATGGCGGCACCGAGCTTGTCGGCCAGGGGTGTCATGATCTGATTGAACTTTTCTTGCGAGCCCAGGGCACGTCCACCGCTGACGATGATCTTGGCGGCCGTCAGCTCGGGTCGGTCGTTTTTGGCAATCTCGCTGCCGACATAGGTGGTGTGGCCGGGCATGGCCGCTGTCGCTACACTTTCAATAGTGGCTGGCGCTTGTCCAGTCTGGGCTGCAGCATCAAAACCCGTAGTACGCACGGTGATGACCTTGGTGGCATCGGTGCTTTGGACGGTGGCCATGGCATTGCCGGCGTAGATCGGGCGCTCAAAAGTGTCGGCGCTGATGACCTTGGTGATGTCGCTGATCTGGGCGACATCAAGTTTGGCTGCCAGGCGTGGGGCAATGTTTTTGCCCGAGGCGGTGGCGGCAAACAGGATGTGGCTGTAACTGGCTGCGATGGCCTGGATCTGGGCGGTGACGTTTTCTGCGATGCCGTGGGCCAGGGTGTCGGCCTCGATGTGCAGGACTTTGGCGACACCGGCGACTTGTGCGGCGGCAGCAGCCACGGCGGCGGCGTTGTAGCCAGCGACCAGCACATGCACATCACCACCGCACTGGACGGCTGCGGTGACGGTGTTGAGGGTGGCTGGCTTGAGGCTGGTGTTGTCGTGTTCGGCGATAACTAGGGTGGTCATGGTTCTAATCCTTTGCAATGTGATGTGCGATGGCTGTTGCTTTGAGAACCCGCAGAACCGGCTTGGTCGGGCTGCTGGGTTCGCCCCCTTGAAGGCAGGCCAAGCGTCAGCTTGATTCAGGGGTGTTAGATAACCTTCGCTTCGTTCCTGAGTTTGTCCACCAGGGTGGCGACATCAGGCACTTTGATGCCGGCGCTGCGTTTGGGTGGCTCGTTGACCCTGAGGGTCTTGATGCGCGGGGTGACATCCACACCCAAATCTTCGGGTTTGAGGGTTTCCAGAGGCTTTTTCTTGGCCTTCATGATGTTGGGCAGGGTGACGTAGCGCGGCTCGTTCAGGCGCAGGTCGGCGGTCAGGACCGCTGGCAGGGTGACTGACAGGGTCTCGGCACCGCCGTCAACTTCACGGGTGATGCTGGCTTTGCCCCCAGCGCCAGCGCTGGCTCCCGGGGACTCGACCACGATTTTGCTGGCGCAGGTGACCTGGGGCAGGTCGGCCAGGGCCGCCAGCATCTGGCCGGTCTGGTTGCAGTCGTCGTCGATGGCCTGTTTGCCCAGAATGATCAGGCCGGGTTGTTCTTTGTCGACCAGGGCTTTGAGCAGTTTGGCCACCGCCAGGGGTTGCAGGTCTTGCGCCGATTCAACCAAAATAGCGCGGTCGGCACCAATCGCCATGGCGGTGCGCAGGGTCTCGGTGCATTGGGTGACGCCACACGACACCGCGATGATCTCGGTGGCGATGCCTTTTTCTTTCAGGCGCACGGCTTCTTCGATGGCGATTTCGTCAAACGGGTTCATGCTCATTTTGACGTTGGCGGTGTCAACGGCACTGTTGTCCGATTTCACCCGGACCTTGACGTTGTAGTCCACCACGCGCTTGACTGCGACCAGAATTTTCATGAGTGTTGTTCTCCAGAAGAGTAAAAAATTTAAGCAACTAGCACAGTCATCAGACATTCCCTTGATTGACGTGCACGTCAACACCGACATTCTATGCGGCCATCTCTGTCAGCTTCAAGATGCCACCAACTAACTGAATTCTTGGGGAAAATAGAACGATCGTGCTTTAATTATAGACAGTGTCAACGCTGGTGGATCACCCGCTGCGGGAATGGTATCTCTATACTATTTTCACGAAGCAAGCGCAAAATCTCCAGGTTGACCAGCGACCTGATATTGAGGCTGCCGTTCTCCGGGTCGCCAATCCAGAAGCCAAGCGTGAATTCGAGTCCGTCGGCACCAAAATTGGACATAGCCACCGATGGCGCTGGCTCGCGCAGCACCCGGTTTTGCGCCAATGCAGCTTGCGACAGCAGCGCCATCACCTGCTGCACATCGCTGTCGTAGCTGACTGAGACAAGTGTCGATAGCCATACTTTGGCATCCGCCAGTGAATGGTTTTCAACCCGGCTGGTGATCATCATCTCGTTGGGCACGATCGCTTCGCGGCCGGTCAGCGAGCGGATCACGGTGTAGCGCGCATTGATCTGGGAGATGATGCCGCTGAAGTTGTCCACCAGCACACTGTCGCCAATGCGCATGCTGCGCTCGGCCAAAATGACAAAACCAGACACATAGTTGGCGGCCAGTTTTTGCAAGCCCAGGCCAATACCCACCCCGATCGCTCCGCCCAGCACCGACAGTGCGGTCAGGTCAATGCCCACGGCAGACAGCGCCAGCAACAGCCCGACAAACATCAACAAGGCACGGGCCGCGTTGCTGATGGCCTTGCGCAAGCTCAACTCACCACCGGTTGCGTTGCGCAGCAGCTTGCTCTCGATCGCCGACGATATCCACAGCGAAATGATCAGCACCAGGCCGGCTGTCAGCGACCCCTCAATGATGTTGCGCACCGTCAGCGTACTGCCTCCAACTTTCCAGCTGATGCGCTCCAGCTCTTCCAGCAGCAAGGGCAGCAGGTCACTGACCCACAACACCATGGCCAGCCAGGCTAGCCAGGAAATGCTGCGCTCCAGCAAGCGGATCAGCGGTGTTTCGGCAAACGTGGCCTGCAACACCTTGACCCCCAGGCGAATCACCAGCAGCGACAGCAGCACCGGAATCGCCACCTTGAACACGGGCGAATGCGAAGTGCCGACCAGCAGGGTGCGGGCCAGGTAAGCCAGGCTCAGCAACAGGGCAGGAAACAACACGCCATCGACATTGCGCTGGCCAAACATGATGGATTTGCTGTCGCGCCCCTCAAACGCCCGGGCCACCAGACGGGTCAGCAACCACGCCAGCAAGCCACAGGCCAGCAGAGCCCCCAGCGCAATCAGCGCCGAGGGATGCCCAAGCGCCTCAAACCAGTCTTGCAGCCCGAGCGGCTCAGACCTAGACACCGGCCAACACCCGGATATGCGCCTCCACACTGCGCGACAGCGCGCTCATCACGTAACCCCCTTCGAGGCAGCTCACAATGCGACCCATGCTGTGGCGGTGCGCCACATCCTTGATACGGCTGGTGATCCAGGCGTAATCTTGCTCCACCAGACCCAACTGCCCCATGTCGTCTTCACGGTGCGCATCGAACCCGGCGCTGACAAAGATCATCTCGGGTTTGAATGCTTCCAGGCGCGGAATCCAGGCGGCCTCGATCATCTCGCGGATATCGCCCCCCTTGGTGTAGGCCGGCACCGGCAGATTGACCAGGTTGGCGGCATTGGAATGGTTCCAGTTGAGCGGGTAAAACGGATGCTGATAGAAGCTGACCATCAAAATGCGCTCATCACCCTTGACGATGTCCTCGGTGCCGTTGCCGTGGTGCACGTCAAAATCGACAATGGCCACGCGGTGCAGGTTGTGCCGCTCCAGCGCGTATTTGGCAGCGATGGCCACGTTGTTGAAAAAGCAAAAACCCCCGGCCTTGTCGCGGCAGGCATGGTGGCCCGGCGGGCGCACGGCGCAAAAGGCGTTTTCCATTTCGCCGGCCATCACCGCATCGGTGGCATCGATGGCGGCACCGGCAGCATTCAGGGCCGCCGTCCAGGTGTGGATGTTGACACTGGTGTCGGGGTCAATCTGCAGGTGGGTCGGGCCACCGGCGTTGATCTCGTCCTTGAGCTCGGCATTCAAGCCCCGAATCGCCGCCACATACATGCGGTCATGGGCCAGCTCGATGTCCGAGGTGGCCGCTAGGGTGGCTTCGCGCCGGTCCAGCGCCACGTCCAGACCTGAAATCAGCAAGCGGTCGTCTATCGCATCAAGCCGCTCGGGACACTCGGGGTGGCCCGGGCCCATTTCATGCTTGCGACAGCTTGGGTGAGTAAAGTATCCGGTCATCGTCATACGCAGCAGTCTCCTATCGGTAATTTTTGGTAAGGTTGTCCCATGGACATTCAAGAAAAACTCACAGCACTCCTTGATCAGCTTAACACGGTGATTGTCGGCAAATCTGACCAGACCCAGGATTGTGTGGCATGTTTGTTAGCCGGTGGACACCTGTTGATTGAAGACGTGCCCGGTGTTGGCAAAACCACCCTGGCCCACGCGCTGGCACGCACCTTTGGGCTGCAATTTTCGCGGGTGCAATTTACCGCGGATCTGATGCCCGGTGACCTGCTGGGGGTATCCGTTTACGAGCGCAGCCAGGAAAAATTTGTCTTTCACCCCGGCCCCCTGTTCGCGCAGGTGCTGCTGGCTGACGAAATCAACCGCGCCAGCCCCAAGACCCAAAGTGCATTGCTCGAAGCCATGGAAGAAAAGCAGGTCACGGTTGAAGGCCAGACCCGGCCGCTGCCCACGCCCTTTTTTGTCATTGCCACGCAAAACCCGATGGACCAGGCCGGCACCTACGCCCTGCCCGAGTCGCAGCTCGACCGCTTTTTAATGTGTATCTCGCTGGGTTATCCCAGCCGTGATGCCGAGCGCCAACTGCTGTGCGGGGTTGACCGGCGCGAACTGGTCGATGCCCTGCCCAGCCTGCTGACTGCCGCTGAATTACTGCTGCTGCAACAGCAGGTGCAGGCGGTGCACGCGGGCGAACCACTGTTGGACTACGTGCAAGACCTGATGGCCGCCACCCGCTCGGGCCAGTGGTTTATGCAGGGTTTGAGCCCACGCGCCGGCATTGCCGTGCTGCGTGCTGCCAAAGCGCGGGCGCTGCTGGCCGGGCGCAACTACGTCGCCCCCGACGATGTGCGCGCCATCTTGCCACAAACCATCGCGCATCGGCTGATTCCCACCGGGGATGCCGGCCGGGGTGCCCAGGAGCAGGTGCGCGCCATGCTCGATGCCGTGCCGCTGCCGTAATTGAAACCCACTGCACCGTATGAACCCTTGGGCCACTGCGCTGCGACATCCGCTGACGGCGGCGCGCGCCCGGCTCTCGCGCTGGTGGCAAGCGCGCCTGCCGCTGGCCGACAGCATCACGCTGACGCAGCGCAACGTCTATATCTTGCCAACCCGTGCCGGGCTGATGCTGGGCGTGACGCTGGTCGTGCTGCTGCTGGCCTCGATCAACTACCAGCTTAATCTGGGCTACCTGCTGACCTTTTTGCTGGCCGGCTGTGCTCTGGTGGCGATGCACGTCAGCCATGCTACGCTGCGCGGAATAACTATGCATTTGGTAGCGCCTGACGCAGTATTCACGGGGGCTAAGGCCCTGTTTGTGTTACATCTGCAAAACCCCCGACGCAGCCCACGCCACGCCCTGGCACTGACTGTGCTGGACTCGGATCAATGGGTCTGGACCGACCTGGCCGCACAGGCCAGCGCCAGCGTGCAGTTGGCCTGGCAGCCACCCCGGCGCGGCCTGCACCGCCTGCCCACCCTCTGCGCGCAAACCCATTTTCCGCTGGGCACGTTTCGGGTCTGGACGCTGTGGCGGCCGGCGGCGCAAGTGCTGGTGTACCCCAGGCCAGAAAGCGCAGCACCGCCATTGCCCAGCGGCGACGCCCACAGCGGCAGCGGCCAGGCCAGCAGCACGCACCGCAGCGGCGAGCCCGACGGCCTGCGTGCCTACCGCCGCGGCGATGCACTCAAAACCATCTACTGGAAAAAAGCCGCCAAAACCGGCGAGCTGGTCAGCCGCGACAGCGTGGCGCTGCAGCAGCGTGAACTCTGGCTGGAGCGCCAGCACACCGCCTTGAGCCAGCCCGAAGCGCAGTTGAGCCGCCTGTGCGCCTGGGTGCTGCAGGCCGACCATGACGGTTTGCGTTACGGGCTCAGGCTGGGGCAGCAAGAGATCGCGCCCGACAGCGGGCCGGGACACCTGCAGCGCTGCCTGCGCGCACTGGCACTGGCATGAAGATCAGGCTCGGCCTGCAAACCCTGGCGCACCTGCCGCGTGACACCCGCGACACGCTGTTTTTGCTGCTGGTGATGGCCTGGGTGGTGCTGCCGTTGGGGTCGCAGTTGCCACTGTGGTGCAGTATGCTGACCGGTGTGGTGATGCTGTGGCGCGGGGCACTGGCCTGGCGCGGGCGGCCGCTGCCCTCCAGATGGTGGCGCTACGGGCTGCTGGCGCTGGCGATGGGTGCCACCTTGATCACCCACAAAACCCTGCTCGGGCGCGATGCCGGTGTCACCATGGTGGTGGTCTTGCTGGCCCTTAAAACACTGGAGCTGCGGGCCCGGCGTGATGCCTTTGTGGTGTTTTTTCTCAGCTTCTTTTTGATGCTGACCAACTTCTTCTACTCGCAGTCGCTGCTGACGGCTGCGGCGATGCTGATCGCGCTGCTGGGCCTGCTGACGGCACTGGTCAATGCCCACATGCCGGTGGGGCGGCCGCCGCTGTGGCGGGTGGCGCGGATTGCCGGCGGCATGACGCTGCTGGGCGCACCCATCATGGTGCTGCTGTTTTTGCTGTTTCCCCGGCTGGCACCGCTGTGGGGCATGCCCGGTGATGCCATGACCGGGCGCAGCGGCCTGTCGGCGCACATGACGGTGGGCAACATCGCCCGCCTGGCGCTGGACGACAGCGTCGCCATGCGCATCAATTTTGATGGCCCGGCACCAACCCAAAGCGAGCTGTATTTTCGCGGCCCGGTGTTGTCCAGCTTTGACGGCCAGCGCTGGCTGCCGCTGGATCTGTTCACGCCCAACCGCGCTGAGGATGCGCGGCTTGTGGTGCAAGGCCCGCCCTTAAGCTACCAGGTCACGCTGGAGCCCAACCAGATGCCCTGGCTGCTGACGCTGGACGCGGCGCAAGAGTCACCGCAACTGCCGCAAGGCCGCGCCCGCATGACGGCCGAGCTGCAATGGCAGACCAGTCAGAACATCACCGAATTGCTGCGCTACCGGGCCGTCAGCCATACCCGGTTTCAGCACGGCCCGCTGATAGCGACACCGCAATTGCAGGCCTGGCGCGCCCTGCCGGGCGGCTACAACCCGCGCACACTGCAACTGGCGCAAGATCTCAAGCGCGAAGCACCCACCCGCCAGGCTGATGGTGCCCACTGGGTGGCGGTGGTGCTGGAGCGCCTGCGCAGCGGGGGCTACGTCTACACGCTGGAGCCTGGTGTGTCTGGCCGCCACAGCGCCGACGAATTCTGGTTTGACCGCAAGGAAGGGTTTTGCGAACACATTGCGTCTAGTTTTGTGATCCTGATGCGTGCGCTTGGCGTGCCGGCGCGCGTGGTGACGGGCTACCAGGGTGGCGAACGCAACACCGTCGATGGCTTTTGGACCATTCGCCAAAGCGACGCCCACGCCTGGGCCGAGGTCTGGCTGGCCGGGCAAGGCTGGGTGCGGGTGGACCCGACCGGGTCGGTGGCACCGACGCGAATTGGCAGTTTTACCCGCTTGCAAACCCCGCGCGGTGCGGTGGCCAGCGCCATTTTTGGCACAGTCAATCCAAAAATCGCGCTGAACTTGCGTGCCGTCTGGGATGCCGTCAACAACCGCTGGAACCAGTGGATACTGAACTACACCCAGAGCACCCAGCTCAAGCTGCTGCAAAACCTGGGGTTTGAGGCCCCCACCTGGGAAGATCTGATTTACCTGCTGTGCGCCATTGTGGTGGGTGTCAGCCTGATCGGTGCCGCCGTGGCCATGTGGGAGCGCCAGCGCCAGGACCCCTGGCTGCGTCTGCTGGTTCAGGCCGGCCGCCGCCTACAGGCAGCAGGCATCGCCACGCCCGTCAATCCGACACCGCGCCAGTTGGCCGACAAGCTGTCTGGAACCGGCCAGTTGCCTGAATCACAAGCCCTGCGCGACTGGCTGCTGCGCCTGGAGGCCCTGCGGTATGGCCCGGTCGGTGGTGCCGGTAGCCCGGCGGGTAGCGCCGCTGGCCTGGCCTATCGGCGCGCGCTCGCTACACTGCAGCGCGACCTCAAACACCTGCGCCCAACGCCTGATACTTCTTGACCTGATGCGTAATACGATTTCTTTGCCGGCCCTGATGGCTCTCATATTCATAGTAGCTTGCGCATTACCTGCTTGGGCCAAGACTGAAAAACACCTCAATAAAAAGGTCAAGACCAAGCCTCTGGCCAGCCAGACCAGCCTGCCCGGCCCAAGCTACGCCCTGCGCACTGATGCCATGCAACTGGCCGACGACATGGCCCAGCGCCGCAACCTGGATGCCACCTGGGTGCGCCACACCCTGGCACAAGCCCGCTACATGCCGGGCATCGCCAAAGCCATCACGCCACCGCCCGTGGGCACGGCCAAAAACTGGCGGGTTTACCGCAGCCGCTTTGTCGAGCCGATCCGCATCAAGGCCGGTGTGGCATTCTGGCAAGCACACGCCGACACCCTACAACGTGCTGAATCTGAAACCGGCGTGCCGCCTGAGATCATCGTGGGCATCATCGGTGTGGAAACGATTTATGGCCAGCAAATGGGCACGTTCCGGGTGATTGACGCGCTGGCCACGCTGGCGTTTGACTTTCCCGCCAGTCACCCGCGCGCAGCACAGCGCAGTGCTTATTTCAGGGACGAGCTGGAAAACTACCTGAGCCTGATGCAGCGCACCAGCACCGACCCGTTAAGCCTGCGCGGCAGCTACGCCGGCGCCATGGGCATGCCGCAGTTCATGCCTTCGAGCTGGGCCAAATACGCCACCGACTTTGACGGTGACGGTCGCATTGACCTGTTTCGCAGCCCGGCCGATGCGATTGGCTCGGTGGCCAGTTACTTCAAGGCGTTTGGCTGGCAAAAGGGCCTGGCCACCCATTTCGCGCTGAGTTTTGACAAATCGAAGCTTGACATGGACGCGCTGATGGCGCCAGACATTTTGCCAACCTTCAGTGTGGCGGGTTTTCAGGCCAAAGGGGTGCAGTTGAACGGCGCCGCCCTGCAACACAGCGGCAACCTGGCCCTGATCGAGTTGCAAAACGGCGAAGACGCGCCCATTTACGTGGCCGGCACCGACAATTTTTACGCCATTACCCGCTACAACTGGAGCAGTTA
>JAIFMA010000024.1 GCA_020048795.1 Rhodoferax sp. | reverse complement strand
TGCTGCGCACGAACGATGCGATTTACCTGGCAGAAACCAAGGCGCAGCAGCAAGCCATTCACCCCAACGTGCAACGCAAGCTCAAGGCGGCCGTGGCGTGGTGCGACCGCATCAACCAATTGGCCCCGCAGCATCGCGGCGGTCTGCCCTGGCATTACGTGCTGCTGGCCGAAGACGTGGTTTATGAGTGGCAAGCCCAGGGCGCGCACTTGGCCCAACTGTTGGACTTTGCCCGTCTGCGCCCTTTGGCCGGGGCATCGTTGCAGCAAAGCCTGCTTGACTAAGCTTTTCAACAGGTAGCAAGGTGCGGGCAAAAATGGATCACATGTTTGATAATCAATCAGGCTCTAGCCCTTATCCAGCATGCGCTTCAAGCTATTTATTGCGTAGTAACTCGGCATCTTGACGAGCAGTACGAACAGCCAGTGCCTGATGCGCGGGGCCGACGATGGTTCGGCTTACAACGAACTGGTGACAGCTTGGCGTGCTATCTGATCAGGAGCTGCCAGCGCAGGTATGGTGTGCGCTTAAGGCGCTTTTGATATGTGAGCGAAGACGCGTCCAGGTCCGTCCCTACAATGTTTTGGCCCCACACCCACCGCCGAACGGCTGCTTAAAATCGATCCGCACTCATCATCACCCCATGAACATCCCCCCCATCGCCCCCGACCGCCTGCCTGAGCTGCTGCGCTGCATGCCCAAGGCGGAATTACACATTCACATCGAGGGCTCGCTGGAGCCCGAACTGATGTTTGCACTGGCCAAACGCAACGGGCTGGTCTTGCCCTACCCCGATGTAGCCACGCTGAAACAGGCCTATGTGTTTGACAGTCTGCAGGACTTTTTGAACATTTACCACGCCGGCACCCAGGTGTTGCGCTGCGAGCAGGACTTCTACGACATGGCCTGGGCCTACTTGCAGCGCGCGGCGGCCGACCAGGTGGTGCATGCCGAAATCTTCTTTGACACCCAAACCCATACCGGGCACGGCGTGGAGGAATCGGTCGTGATCCAGGGCCTGCACCGGGCCTGCGTCGATGCCCAAAGTCAATTGGGCCTCAGCGCCAGCCTGATCCTGTGCTTTTTGCGTCATCTGAGCGAGGCCGAGGCCTTTGACGCGCTGGAGCAGGCCGTGCCGCATCTGGACAAACTGGTCGGTGTTGGTCTGGCATCGAGCGAGGTCGGCCATCCGCCAGAAAAATTTGCGCGTGTTTTTGCCAAGGCGCGCAGCCTGGGTCTGCGGTTGGTCGCCCACGCCGGTGAAGAAGGACCACCGGCCTATATCTGGAGTGCACTGGATGCTCTCAAAGTTGAACGTATCGACCACGGGGTACAAGCCCTCAAGGACCCGGCCCTGATGGCGCGACTGGTGCGCCAAGGGGTTGCGCTCACGGTCTGCCCCCTGTCCAACCTGAAACTGAGGGTGTTCAACAAGCTGGCAGAGCACAACCTGGGCCAGATGCTCGATGCCGGTATTGTGGCCACCGTCAATTCGGACGACCCGGCCTATTTTGGCGGCTATATCAACGCCAACTTCACCCAGACCTTTGCCGCGCTAGGACTGAGCGCCCAACATGCTTACCAACTGGCCCACAACAGCTTCGAGGCCAGCTTTATGGATGCGTCGGTCAAGCAGGCCTACCAAGACCGCCTGAACGGGTTTTTTGAAACGTTTGAGTAGCGGTCAGCTCGCTTTTCAGTGCAGCGGCACCCAGAGTTGCAGGCGCGGCAGCATCACCCGATAAGGTGCCAGCAACAGCGCTGCCATCAGCCATTTGATACCCAGGTCACCCGCGGCCAGCATCAGCCAGTCCATGTCAGAACCGGCAAAAGCCAGGAAAAAGAAAATGCCGGTATCGACCACCGAAGCCACCACAGAGCCAATCAGCGGTGCTTTCCACCAGGACAGCGAGCGCAGCCGGTTAAAGGCCACGATGTCAAGCAGTTGCCCGACGATAAACGCCACACCGGATGCCACTGCAATGCGCCAGGGTGCCAGTGCCAGCGAGACCAGCACCGCCATGGCAAAACCGGTCCAGGCCACGCGCCGGGCGGCTCGCGCCCCCACCGCGCGGTTGGTCAGATCGGTCACCAGAAACGCCACCGGGAAGGTAAAGGCCCCCCAGGTCAACCAGTCATTGAGGGGAAACTGCACCAGATAGTTCGACGCGGTGATGACGATCAGCATCGCCAGAATCGGCCGCCACAGGGTCAACAGAGAGGGTTGAAAGGTATTTGCCATGCGCCAATTATCGCCACCGCCACAAAATTGGGTAAGCTCCTGAGCCTATGCAAGCCTACCGCGCCAATCTGTTGTATTTCAAGCCTGCGGGCGACCCCCGTCAAAGTGCTGTTTTTGAGAGCGACGGCCTGCTGGTGGTCGGCCCAAACGCCAGCGGCACCCAGATGGTGCTGGCCGTGGGTGCCTGGCAGGCGCTGCGCCCGCGTTTTGCCGACGTGCCGGTGCAGCATTTCAAAGACCGCATCATCGCGCCAGGGTTTGTTGATTTGCACAGCCACTACCCGCAAAGCAATGTCATTGGTTCCCCCGCCGAGGGCTTGCTGCCGTGGTTGGAGAACTACACTTTTCCTGAAGAAAAACGCTTCGCAGCGCCCGACTACTGTGCGCAGGCAGCTTCTTTTTTTATAGCGGAACTGCTACGCAACGGCATCACCACGGCGTTAACCTTTGCGACCTCACATCCGGCATCAGTAACCGCCTTGTTCCAGCAGGCGCTACAGCAGCGCTTGCGCCTGATCACCGGACTGTGCCTGATGGACCGGCATGCGCCCCCCGAGCTGCTTAACCAGCCAAGTCGTCCGGGCGGCTTGGATGCCACCGAGCAAAGCCTGATCGACACCGAGGCACTGCTGCAGCAATGGCATGGCGTGGACCGGCTGGGTTATGCCATCACGCCACGCTTTGCGCCAAGTTGCACACAGGCGCAGTTACGGGGTGCCGGTGAACTCGCCGCCAGGTACCCAGAGGTGTGGATTCAGTCGCATGTGGCAGAAAATCACGACGAGATCGCCTGGGCCCGTGCGCTGTTTCCGGCCTCGCGCAGCTACCTGGCCACTTACGCCGACTTTGGCTTGATGCGCCAGCGCGCCATTTATGCCCACTGCATCCACCTTGACGATGACGACCGCGCCCTGATGCGCAGCACCGGTGCCGCTGCTGCCGTCAGCCCGACCAGCAACCTGTTTCTGGGCAGTGGTTTTTTTGACTATGCCGGCGCTGACCGCGCGGGATTTGAATATGGCCTGGCCAGCGATGTCGGCGGTGGCACCAGTTTCAGCCCGTTTCACACCATGCTGGGTGCCTACTATGTGGCGCGCGAAGGGCAGAGCAAAACGGGCTTGTCACTGTCGCCGCAACATCTTTGGTGGCAGCACACCGCCGGGGCCGCGCAGGCGCTGGGTCTGGCTGGCGTGGTTGGCAACCTGCTACCGGGTTGCGAGGCTGACTTTGTCGTGCTCAATCCGCAAGCCACACCGCTGCTCTCGCGCAAGACCGCGTTGGCAGGCAGTCTGGACGAGCTGTTGTTTTCAATGATCGTGCTGGGCGACGACCGGCTGGTGGAAAAAACCGTGATTTCTCAAAACCATGGTGCCATCAATGCTGCTCCGGCTTCACCGCCGGGGCGGTAAACCACTGAGTCGGCGGCACGATCTTTGCTGCCGCCGGGTCTGCCATGTATTGAGGCGACATGATCTGCACACCATACGCGTTAAACACGTCCTGAATATGGCCATGCAGCACACTCAGGATCAAGGCTCTGGTGCGCGGCTCGGTGGGAATAGCCTGGCACACCAACCGGTACTGCGGGTACCAGTCACTCAAGGCCGTTTGAAACACCTGGGGTGCCGGGTCAGCCAGCACACCCTCGGTACGCCGGGCCGCCTCAATCAGCATGGCGTGAACCTGCCGCCACGGCGTGTCGTAGCCAATGGTCACGGTGGTGTCGAGCACAAAGCCCGCGCCCTGGACGGCACGCGAGTAATTCTTGGTGGTGTCGTTGAGCACGGTGGAATTGGCCAGTGTCAGTTCCTCACCCAGACCGGTGCGGATGCGCGTGGCAAACATGCCCAATTCGGTGACAGTGCCCTCATGCTGACCAATACGCACGTATTCACCCTTGCGAAACACCCGACCATAAATCAGGATCAAGCCGCTGGCCCCCTGACCCACCAGATTGGACGCACCCAGCGAAATCATCAATCCAACCAGCACCGACAACCCCTTGAAAGCCTCGGTCTGCGCGCCAGGCAAGTAGGGGTAGGCCATGGCCAGTGCAAACAGCCAGGCCACCGTTTTGGCAATGCGACGCGTGGGCTCGGCCACTTCGGCTTCGAGCCAGGCCACTTGGGTCTTGCCATTTCGCACCCGCTCAAAAAAGCGGTCCAGCGTCTGCGTGCATACGCGCGCCAGATAAAAAATGACCAGCGCTGTAAACAGGCCGGGCATGGCATTGGCAACTGCCGAACCCATCTGAACCGCCAGGCCCCACAGAAAACCATTGAGCAGTTCACCCCAGGGCCGGGTAAACGGAAAACTGCCCAGCACCAAGCTCAGCCATTCGTAGGCCAACACCAACACCAGCACCCGGTACAACGCCATCAACGCTTTTCGCACCACCACCACACCACGCTCCTGGCGCAGCAATCTGACCCCGCCCAGGCGCAGATGCTCGGCGTGCTGATGCATGGCAAGCATCAGGCGCTGCTCGGACCAGGTCCGCACGCGTCCCAATAACCAGACCAGTGCCAGTGCCAGGACGCTGGCCAGTGCCGCCTTGCCCAAGGCGCGCGTGATGGCATCCATATCGCGGCTTTCGCGGCTTTCTGCAATGGCACGCTCCAGCGCCATCGTTGTTTTGTTGGCCAGCACCTGCGTGGTTTCACCCGAAAGCTGGTTGGCATCGTCGGCCGTAATCCAGAAGCTGGTCTCGCCGTCGAGCTGCAGCATGATGCCCAGCGACTCGGCTTTTTGACTGATCTTGTGCGGGCCAGGCGCATCCAGTTGTTCGATCAGGCGAGCCTGGGCGCGCCGGGCCCGGTCCTGGGCCGACACGCCATACAAGGCAGCTCTGAAGGTGACAATGTCGCGATTGAAAAACCGCACCGTGCTGTCCGGGCTGGTGCTCGATGCACTGGCACCTGTTGCATCAGAAGTGACCGTTGCAGCCGCCAGTGGCGCAAGCCAGGCCAGCCCTGCCAGCAGCACCAGAAAGAATTTATATTTCAACATCAGAATATTCTAGACAGCGGTTGCGCAGAGACAAGGTTGACTTGTTCAGCCCCGTATTTACCCCACAGATTCACCCTTGAAGCATAGTTGGTTGCGATGATCGCTCTCATTTTTAGAGCTGCCTGGAAGCACGATGGCTGCTTACAATCCAGCCAACCCCAGGAGTTGAACCCCCCATGAGCATCAAAAGCGACAAATGGATACGCCGCATGGCTGAGCAGCACGGCATGATCGACCCGTTTGAGCCTGGCCAGATCCGCCAGGATGCCAGTGGCAACAAAATCGTCAGCTACGGCACCAGCAGCTATGGTTATGACATCCGTTGCGCGCCTGAATTCAAGGTGTTCACCAATATCCACAGCACCGTGGTGGACCCGAAGAACTTTGACGAAAAAAGCTTTGTTGACTTCAATGAAGATGTCTGCATCATCCCGCCCAACAGCTTTGCGCTGGCCCGCACCCTGGAGTACTTTCGTATTCCACGCAATGTGCTGACCATCTGCCTGGGCAAAAGCACCTATGCACGTTGCGGCATCATCGTCAACGTCACGCCATTCGAGCCCGAATGGGAGGGTTATGTCACACTGGAATTCAGCAACACCACCCCGCTGCCGGCCAAAATCTACGCCGGTGAAGGCTGCGCCCAGGTGCTGTTCTTCGAAAGTGATGCCGACGACGTATGTGAAACCAGCTACAAGGATCGCGGCGGCAAATACCAGGGACAGCGCGGTGTAACCCTGCCCAAGGCCTGAAAAACCACAGTCGGCAGATCAGAAAAGCTGACTTGGGGCGCTTTTTCAGGGTCCGAATGGGGCTTGGAGGGATAATGCCGCCTGGCTTCAAGCTGTGAAGCCGCACCAGCTATCGGATGGATAGCAATCGAAACTGGCTATGAATGACCGACTTGACTTCTGTAATTTCCAATGAATTGAACGCCGACACGCTGCCGATGGCTTTTGCCCAGTTGCAGTTGTCAGACCCGCTGGCCCGAGCCGTGTTGGAGATGGGTTACGAGACCATGACCCCGATCCAGGCGCAGGCCATTCCGGTAGTTTTGCAGGGCCGCGATGTGATGGGTGCAGCCCAGACCGGCACCGGCAAGACCGCGGCTTTTGCCCTGCCGCTGCTGCAGCGCATGCTCAAGCACGAAAACACCTCCACCTCGCCGGCCCGCCACCCGGTGCGGGCGCTGGTGCTGCTGCCAACCCGCGAACTGGCCGATCAGGTGGCCGAGCAGGTCAAGCTGTACGGCAAATACACCGATTTGCGCTGCGCGGTGGTATTTGGTGGCATGGACATGAAGCCCCAGACGCTGGAACTGAAGAAGGGTGTTGAAGTGCTGGTGGCCACGCCCGGGCGGTTGCTCGACCACATTGAGGCCAAAAACTGCGTGCTCAACCAGGTGGAGTATGTGGTGCTCGATGAAGCCGACCGCATGCTCGACATCGGTTTTCTGCCTGATTTGCAGCGCATCCTGAGCTACCTGCCCAAGCAGCGCACCACACTGCTGTTTTCGGCCACCTTCTCCAGCGAGATCAAGCGCCTGGCCAACAGCTACCTGCAAGACCCGATCACGATCGAAGTGGCACGATCCAACGCCGCCGCATCCACGGTGGAGCAGCATTTTTACAGCGTTGAGGGTGATGACAAGCGCCATGCGCTGCACCAGATCTTGCGCCAGCGCGCCCTGAAGCAGGCTTTTGTTTTTGTCAACAGCAAGCTGGGCTGTGCCCGGCTGGCGCGCTCGCTGGAGCGTGAAGGGCTGAAAACCACGGCGCTGCATGGCGATAAAAGCCAGGATGAGCGGCTCAAGGCACTCGATGCATTCAAGAGCGGCGAGGTTGATTTGCTGGTCTGCACCGATGTCGCTGCGCGTGGCCTCGACATCAAGGACGTGCCCGCCGTGTTCAACTTTGATGTGCCGTTCAACGCCGAAGACTACATCCACCGCATTGGTCGCACCGGACGGGCCGGGCAAGCCGGTCTGGCCGTGAGTTTTGCCGCCAGAAGTGATGCCCGGCTGGTGAGTGACATTGAAAAACTACTGCGCAGCAAGATCGAGCTGGAGCCGATCGAATTTGAAGAAGACCTGCCCGACATCCGCAGGCAAGGGCATATCAACGATGGGCGGCGCATGTATCAGGTTGAAGAAAGTAGCGGGCGCCGAGATGACTTTGCAGGCCGCTACACCCGGGCACCACGCAATGACTACCGGCGCGCTGCCGTGGCAGTTCAGGATCCATTTTTTGACAAACCCTACGAGCCAGCAGCGCCGACAGACGCGGCACCAGCCTGGGAAGCCGCCACAGCCCGCCCGGGGGTGCGCACCATTTCCAGCAACATCAAGTCCAAGCGCAAGGTAGCGGCGCTGTTCAGTGCCGCTTGACGGATCGGTCCGACGCCTTTTTTTTGCCCGGTTTTTGCGCCTGTTCACAGGCCACCTGGATCAGCTCATGCGGGTCAGCGGGTGTGCCGGCATGCAGCATCAGGGCACTCAGGTGACCACCCCAGACACAGCCGGAATCCAGCGCCAGCAGGTCCGGGCGGTCCAGCCAGCCCAGCGTTGACCAGTGACCAAAACCCACGATGACATCAGCAGTCTGCCGGCCTGGCACGTCAAACCAGGGCAAATAGCCCGACGGTGCGGTGTCCATACCCTCTTTGGTGTCAAATTCCATGTCGCCGGTGGGGCTGCAAAAACGCAGCCGTGTCAACGCATTGACGATCACCCGCAGTCGGTCAACGCCGGTCAGATCATCGCGCCATCCGGTGGGCGTGTTGCTGTACATCTGACGCAAGAAGTCGGGCAAGGCCGGGCTGCGCAGCAGTGCTTCGACCTCTGCGGCAAGTGCTATTGTTTTTGTTGCACTCCAGGCCGGCAGAACGCCGGCATGAACCAGCAAATAACGTCTGTTTTTGTGCTCCAGCAATCTTGCCAGGTGCTGCTGACGCAACCAGGCCAGCATGGCATGGCGGTCGGGTGCCTCCAGGATGCAGGCCAGCGTGTCCTTGCGGCTGGGCTGACGCTCACCCAGGGCCGTGGCCAGCAAATGCATGTCGTGATTGCCCAGCAGGCATTGGGCCGATGCTTGCAGACGCATGAGTCGGCGCAGCACCTGTGCCGACTCAGGCCCGCGGTTGACCAGGTCACCCAGCAGGTACACAGTGTCGCGACTGGGGGAGAAAGAAATCGCGTCGAGCAAGCGCTGCAGGGCGGTGTCGCAGCCCTGCACGTCGCCAATCAAGTAAAGTGCCATGGTGTTCATTCTCGTTGAGGTCGAATGGAATTTTTACTGGTCATTTTTTTGACGCTGCTCAATGGCGTGTTTGCGATGTCGGAACTGGCGCTGACCGTCAGCCGCAAAGCACGAATCGCCGCCATGGCCGAAGCCGGTGACAAGGGTGCCCTGGCTTCGCTGGCATTGATGGACAACCCCAATCAATTCTTGTCCACCGTGCAAGTGGGCATCACCTCGATTGGTGTGCTCAATGGCATTGTGGGCGAAGCTGCCTTCAGCGGTGGACTGGCGCACTGGCTGCACACCTTTGGCCTGACAGAAAAAGTGGCCGCCATTTCGGCGACAGCGCTGGTGGTCACCCTGATCACCTTCACCACCATCATTTTTGGTGAGCTGGTGCCCAAACGCATTGGCCAGTTGCACCCCGAGCTGGTGTCCTGCTGGGTGGCGCGCCCGATGTTGTGGCTGGCACGGGCTGCCGGGCCGTTTGTCAAACTGCTGTCTGGCACCACCGCGGCGGTTCTGAAAATGCTGCGCATTGACACCAGCGCCTCACGCGCCATGACCGAAGAAGAAATCACGGCCAGCCTGGAAGAAGGCGTTGATGCCGGTGTCATCGAAGAACATGAGCACCAAATGGTGCAAAACGTATTTGGTCTGGACGACCGGCCCCTGACGTCGCTGATGGTGCCCAGGGCTGAAGTGGAGTGGCTTGAGGCCAGCTTCAGCGTGGCCCAAAGCCTGCAAAAAGTGGCCGCTGACGGGGCCCAGCGGGCGCATTCCTGGTATCCGGTCTGCCGGGGGTCAATGGACGACGTGATCGGCAAAATCAGCGTGGCCCATCTGCTGGAGCTGGGGGTGCAGACACCCGGCACACTTGAAGTCTTTGCCAGTGTTGCGGCTTTTGTGCCTGAAACACTCAGTGGCATGGAACTGCTGGAGCAGTTTCGCGCCAAGGTGGGCCGACTGGTGCTGGTGGTGGACGAATATGGCGTGGTGCAGGGTCTGCTGACCCCGCACGACCTGCTCGAAGCCATTACCGGCGAGCTGCAACCCGGTGTCAAAACCGATGCCTGGGCCATCCCCCAGGACGATGGCAGTTGGCTGCTGGAGGGCCTGATGCCGGTCAGCGAACTCAAGGCGCGCCTGGACATCGAGGAACTGCCCGCCGAAGACCGGGGCCGTTACAACACGCTGGCCGGATTGCTGATGGCGGTGTGCGGACATTTGCCCGCCGCCGGCGAAAAAATCCGCTGTGGCAACTGGGTTTTTGAAGTACTGGACCTGGACGGCAAGCGCATTGACAGGGTGCTGGCCCGCACCCTGTCTGTTGTAGTTTGACAACAAAATATGTCATTGATCAGGATAAATCCTGATCAATGACAGCCTTAATTCTGCTAGGAAAAGCCGTAATTTCACACCCTGCTGTCTCTATAACAACGCGACCACATTTGTATCCAATGTCCATCGGCGATAGCTGGTGATGACCATCCCCATTGAATCCATGAACACACTGCGCGAGCGGCGTGAAAAAGTTCTGCAGAACGTCAGCCCTGAAAAGCTGGCAGCGCTTCACGCAAGAGGCTCGTTTTCTGCACGCGAACGAATTGATACCTTGTTTGACGACGGTAGTTTTCAGGAGCTCGGCATGCACGCGCACCACAACGCGGTGTCGTTTAGGTGGCCTCGTTCAGCCAGGACTTCCAGGTGCTGGCCGGCACCATGGGCAAAATGCAGGCGCGCAAAATTGTCCGCCTGATGCGCCACGCCTTACGGGTTGGGGTGCCGATGGTGGCCTTCAAGGATTCAGGCGGTGCCCGTATCCAGGAAGGTGTTGACGCGCTGTCAGGTTATGGCGATGTTTTTTACTACAACGTGATGCTGTCGGGCGTGGTGCCACAAATCGCCGTGATTTGTGGCCCTTGTGCTGGCGGTGCCGCCTATTCGCCAGCCTTGATGGACTTTGTCATCATGACCCGGCACAACGCCTACATGTTCCTGACCGGCCCTGAGGTCATCAAGGCCGTGACCGGGCGT
>JAIFMA010000029.1 GCA_020048795.1 Rhodoferax sp. | reverse complement strand
GCCCAGTTGGGACAGCAGAACGCCGTGGAGTCAGCCGGCGCGGTGCAAACGCCACTGGACATGGTGCAGGTGCGTGTGGCGGGGCAATTTCAGGCGCTGGAAGATCTGGCCGCGATGCCGATCCGGGCTGGCTCCGGCCATCAACTGCGCCTGGGAGACATTGCCGTCATCAAACGCGGTTATGTGGATCCGCCCACCGTCAAGGTGCATTTCCAGGGCAACGAAGTAATTGCACTGGGTGTCTCAATGACCAAGGGGGGTGACATCATTGCCCTGGGCAAATCGCTCAAGGCGGCCACCCTGCGCATCGAAAAAACCTTGCCGGTGGGCGTGACATTGGGGCAAATTCAGGACCAACCGACCTCAGTGGCCAAATCGGTCAACGAATTTATCAGCGTGCTGATCGAGGCCGTGGCGATTGTGCTGGCAGTCAGTTTTATCAGCCTGGGGTTACACAAGCGCCCCGGTGTGAACCCCTGGTTGAGACGCTGGACGCTGGATATTCGCCCGGGGCTGGTGGTGGGCATCACCATCCCGATGGTGCTGGCCATGACTTTTCTGGCCATGAATTACTGGGGCATCGGGCTGCACAAGATCTCGCTGGGCTCACTCATCATTGCCTTGGGCTTGCTGGTGGACGATGCCATCATTGCCGTAGAAATGATGGTACGCAAGATGGAAGAGGGTTATGACAAGGTGCGTGCCGCCACCTTTGCCTACGAGATTACCGCCATGCCCATGCTCACCGGCACCTTGATCACGGCGGCCGGCTTTTTGCCCATTGGCATTGCGCGGTCAACGACGGGTGAATACACCTTTGCCATTTTTGCCGTGACGGTGATTGCGCTGTGCCTGAGCTGGATTGTGTCGGTCTATTTTGTACCGTATCTGGGGGTGCGCCTGCTCAAGACACCGCCGCATGTGCTGGCGCGCCAGGAGGACAGTGCCCCTGCCCAGGGTGAACACGCCCATGACATGTACGACACCCCGTTTTACACCTGGTTTCGCCGTGCGGTCAACGCTTGTGTCCGCCACCGTTGGATCACCATTGGCGTGACACTGGCCCTGTTTGGTTTGGGCCTGGTCGGGATGGGCCGGGTTCAGCAACAATTTTTTCCGGATTCGAGCCGCCCAGAAATCACAGTCGATCTGTGGTCACCTGAAGGCACAGCGTTTGCCAACACCGAAGCAGTGGCCAAGCGGGTTGAGGCGCGTTTGCTGGCTGAGCCCGGTGTCGTTTCGGTGACGCAATGGGTGGGCTCGGGTGTGCCGCGGTTTTACCTGCCGTTAGACCAGATTTTTCCGCAAACCAATGTATCGCAACTGATTGTGGTGCCCAAAGACCTGCCCACGCGTGAAGCCATACGGGTCAAACTGCCGGCGCTGCTGGCACAGGAGTTTCCGGAGGTGCGTGGCCGTGTCAAGCTGCTGGCCAACGGCCCGCCGGTGCCTTATCCGGTGCAGTTTCGGGTCATCGGGCTGGACCCACAGGGGCTGCGCGAGCGCGCTGATGAGGTCAAGGCGGTGATGCGCCAAAGCGCTGACACGCGCGGCGTGAATGACAACTGGAACGAATCGGTCAAGGTCATGCGCCTGGAGGTGGACCAGACCAAGGCACGTGCGCTGGGCGTGAGCAGCCAGTCGATTGCCCAGGCTGCCAAAACCATTTTGAGCGGGACCAACGTGGGGCAGTTTCGTGACGGCGACAAGCTGATCGACATCGTGTTGCGCCAGCCGCTGGATGAGCGCAACGCCATCACCGACATTGCCAATGCCTATTTGCCCACGGCCTCGGGCAAATCGATTCCCTTGACGCAAATCGCCAAGCCGGTGTTCACCTGGGAGCCGGGTGTGATGTGGCGCGAGGGGCGCGACTACGCCATCACCGTCCAAAGCGACATTGCCGAAGGCCTGCAAGGTGCCACGGTCACCAACGCGCTGATGCCGCAGCTACAGGCACTGGAGGCCAAATGGGCCAAAGCCGGGCAGGGCGAGTACCGCATTGAGGTGGCCGGCGCCGTGGCCGAGAGCTCCAAGGGTTCTTCGTCGATTGTGGTGGGCATTCCGGTCATGTTGTTCATCACCTTCACATTGCTGATGTTGCAGTTGCACAGTTTTAGCCGCGCCATGCTGGTGTTTCTGACCGGGCCGCTGGGCATTGCAGGGGTGGCCGGGGCGCTGCTGTTGCTGAACCGGCCGTTTGGCTTTGTGGCGCTGCTCGGGGTGATTGCGCTGATGGGCATGATTCAGCGCAATTCAGTGATCCTGATCGACCAGATCGAGCAGGATCGGGCCCGAGGTGTGCCGGCCTGGGAGGCGATTGTGGAGTCTGCGGTGCGCCGTTTGCGCCCGATTGTGCTGACCGCCGCTGCCGCCGTGCTGGCGATGATTCCCTTGTCGCGTTCGGTATTTTGGGGCCCGATGGCGGTGGCCATCATGGGTGGCTTGGTTGTGGCGACGGTGCTGACGCTGCTGGCGCTGCCGGCCATGTATGCGGCTTGGTTCAAGGTGACACCATCGACCAAATGATTGCCGTCAGCCGATCTGGTCCCGGATTTGACTCGATGTGGGCCGGATTGATAGCTCGCTACGGGTTAAAATTGCGCGGGTGGCGAAATTGGTAGACGCACCAGGTTTAGGTCCTGACGCTGGCAACAGTGTGCGGGTTCGAGTCCCGCCCCGCGCACCACTGAAAATGTATGAAAGTCAACAACAAAAATAATTTAGGTTGTTGGGTTTTTATCCAGTTGCATTGAATTCGATTCGTTCTGACCCTATTTCATCAACTGAGTTTGGGTAAGGTTTGGGAAGATTTGGGAAGTGACGACTTGCCGTTACTGAGATTAATTCGACTCATTGAGCTAGCTTACTGTCTTGCGGAACCGCTACTTTGTCAAAACACCTTCCAGTAAAGTGGATGCGACATGATTGATGGATTGATATCAGGAAGACTTCACGGCGCACCGGAGGAGCGAACCGGCAAGAACGGTGCACCGTTCGTGGTGGCCAAGGTGCTTGCCGCCAGCTGTGATGGTGAAAACATCATCGTGAACGTGATTTCATTTGAGTCTGCCACCTGCAAGGCGCTACGCCATCTGGCGGACGGTGACTCACTGGCGCTGGCTGGCAGTTTGACACCAAGAGTGTGGACTGACAAGCAGGGTGCAGCAAGACCGTCGCTCGACATGGTCGCACATCAAGTCTTGTCTGCTTATGGCATTGAGCGAAAAAGCAGTTCAGAAGACTTTAAGTGAGTGGGGCAAGTTCACTGCACTTGCTTGGGGCCTGTCTATAAACGAGTTGACGACAGCGTCTTGAAATGCGCCACGACCATCTTTTGGACATCCAGGTGACTCATGTGACATCGGCCATTGCTGGGCAGCAGCTTTGTCCCAGGTTTCAGATTCGTGCGCGGCGAAAATTCGTTGAGGTGGTCCACAAAAGCCTGTCCAAACGAGCCCAGGCGATGCGTTGATTGCACGGCCTCGGGCCTGGCGACAATGCTGATTTCTCCAACGCTGTCGATTTGCAGTGGCATGACCAGCTCAACATTGCATTGCACTGCCAGTTCCTTCAGAGCCCTGATGAGCGCCGATTCCCGCAACGCTGCGTGTTGTGCGACGCTAATTCGGTTACTTGATAGCTGCTCATCTGCCTGCACCAGATGATTGACCGCTGCGATGAACCTGAATGACATTCTCAACCCCTAAATTCACCGTAATTTTAGAAGGAGCGCATGAGTGTTGACGAACTTTCGAGTAACCAGGAGTGTGCTAAATTCGACGTGGGTTCATAGCCCCCTCGTTTCTCCTCCCTGAACGGGGCCCGCAAGGGTTAGGCCCGGCCGCAGTGCCGGGTTTTTTTCAGGTCAATGTTTTCGAGTCACTTGTGGCCACCTTTAAGGGTGCTACGCCTCAACACAGCTTCGCCTGAATCCGGTATCGATGCCTAAATCGGGCTGAGTAGCTACGACCAGGGAAACAACCCGGATGTCCAGCAGTTTCCTGGCGTGGTGGAGGGATGGATAATCGCGGCTGATTAAACACAATTTTGGTTTGAAACCCCCGAGAAGCTGGCCGATGGTATCGAGGTGGTGCCGCTGTGGGTACTTCTGGCACGACCCAGGACCTAATTCATAACCCAGACAATTTCACCCTATGTCCAAAAAACCGAGACCTCTCGCAAAAAAGCCGTTGCCAATGGCTGGCACCCTCGATACACCAGAGAGCATTGCGCTTGCCCACCTCGATAAAGGCCGCTACCGTGATGCCATTGCCTGCTACAAGGCACTACTCAAGACCGAGCGACGCACCGAATGGGTGGACGGCCTTGCCAAGGCCTACGGCGGGCGAGCCCATGGACTTGCCGGCAAGGGCATGTTGCAAGAGGCGATCGGGCTTTGGCGCAGTCGCGCCGAGCTCTGCGGCGCAAAACTGTGGGACGGCCCCTATGCCGCTTGGCTGATCGGCGATGGCCGTGTGGCGGAGGTGCTGGACCAACTGGCGGCACGCCGCTCTGCCCTTGTTTCCAGCGCTGCGTCCGGCACCCCGCCCGATGCCAGCAGCGCCGATGAACTGGCCGCGCTGGAGGCCCGACTGGCCCCGGCCCTGCTGAATGCCAACCCGGCAACGCTGGCACGACTGCCTGCTGAGTCGCTACTGCTACAGCACCACCCGCTCGCGCTTGCGGCCCTGGCGGCCTACGCCAGCAAGGACGCAGCAGCCCTCGATACGGCGCTGGGCGGGATTTCGTTTCGTTCTCCGTACCGCGACCTGCGCGCCCTGCTCAAGGCGCTGGTGTTGTGCGAGACTGATCAGGAGGCGGCGCGCGCAGCCGTGCAACGCCTGCCGCCCAACAGCCCGTTTGAGCCCCTTGCGGCTGCCTTGCGCACGCGTCTGATGGCGGGGCCTGCACGCTTGCAGGCTTTTGCCCAACTCAATAACGCCCAGCAAACCATGACCATCGATCTGATGGGCTACCCCCCTGAGGTTGCGCCCATGCTACAGGCGCTGGCGGGCGCAGATGTCAATTTGGCACCCGCCGCCTTGTTTGAGCTGGTACAACGACATGCGCGCCAAATGCCCAGCGCGCTTGCCACCCGAGTCTGGCAATTGCTGGCACCGTGGGCCACGCGCCGGGGTTGTGACAACCCACGCCTTTTTGGCAGCCCCAGCAAGGCAGAACAGGAATGTGCAAGGGCTTTGGCGGTGGATATAAAGGGTGAGCGCGACCACGCCGAAACCCACTGGCTGGATGCCGCCGATCTGTTGGAAGAAAGTGGCGACACCCATGACCGGCTGCGTGCGGCCCTGGTACTGCGCCACGTGGCGCTGTCACCCGCGTACCTGTCGAGCGACGGGGTTTTGGACCCGGACGCACAAGACATGCTGACGCGAAGTTTGAATCTCGACCCGACAGACTGCAGCGTGTATGTGCGGGTGGTCCAGTTTTGGCGCCGCACGGGCGACCTCAAACGTGCGCGCCAGCAGCTCGATGTCGGCTTGAGCCACTTTCCTGATGATGCTGCGCTGCTGACCGAGGCGGTAGAAACTGCGCTGGCCAGCGGTGCCTTCAAAAAGGCGGCTGCATCGGCGCGCCGGCTGCTGGAGCTCGATCCGCTGAACCGCAAAGTGCGTGGGTTGGTTGGCAATGCGCATTTGTCACATGCTGTCAAGCACATTGCGGTGAACAAACCCGATGCGGCCAAAAAAGAAATCATCGAGTCAGCCAACTGGCTGACATCGGCCACTGACCTGGGCCGAATGCACTTGTTACAGGCCTGGACCGAGCGGGATGGCACAGCCGAACGGCTGCGCCTGGCGCAACTGGCCGTCAGCACCTGGGGCGGTGGCCTGGGCGCAGGCTGGCGCCTGGTGCGCCAGGCGCAAGCTACTTTTCCACGGGTTGGCCTTGACACGGCGGCATGGCTGCTGCGCGAGGCAGGCGTTGACACGGCCCAGACATTGACACCGGCTGACCTGCTTGAACTGGCGCAAGTGCTGGAGCAAGAGGCTCCCATGGTGCGCAAAGGCCTGGACCCCTTGGTGACGTGGCGCAAGGCCATTGCCACTCTTGCCAGTCAGAGCGTTGGGCAAGCGTTCGATGTCGACACCTGCGTGCGCCTGTGCGAAGCGTTCAGCCGCCATCAGGAACACGATCTGACTGAAAAGTTTGCCAACGCGGCGCAAAAACGCTGGCCTGACCGCCCTGTTTTTGTTTTCCACGCGGTGGCTGCACGTTTTGGCAAAAAGGGCAGCATCGGCAGTGAGCGGGATTTCAACGCGCTCGAAGATGCGCAAAAGCGTGCCAGCCAGAGCAAAGATTTGCGGCTGGTCTCGCGCATCGAGGCGCTGTTTGAAGCCGATAACCCGATGCCCGATTTTGATGATTTCGGTGGTCCCGACCTTGCGGCCCCTCGTGGCGTGCCAGGCCCACTGTCTGGCTCAGGGATGATGAGCCCGAGTGACTTTCGGGAGGTCATCAAGGTGTCGATCGGGCTCGACGGTGGCAAGTCATTTTTGAACAATGCCCGCAAGGACTTGGGTGAAGCGTTGATGAAACAAATCGAGCGCGAGTGTGGCGGCGACAAAAAACTTTATCTGAGCCGCGTCACCGACCTTGTGATGATCGAGTTGTTCGGCACCCTGGAGCAGGTTGTGCCAATCGTTCCCGCAACAATAATCAAACCCCAAACACCCGTCAAAACGCCCAACCCGGGCCAGGGAAATCTGTTCAATGAGTAATCCTTACTACCTGCTAGGCATTGACCGCAATGCCGACGATGCGGCGGTACGCGCGGCCTACCTGCGTGCCGTTCAGCTTTGCCCGCCCGACCGCGATGCCGAACGTTTTGCGGCCTTGCGGCGGGCCTTTGATGCGCTGGCAACCGAACGTCTGCGCGTGGCCAACGCGCTGTTTGACCATCAGCCACCGACCCCTGCCGCCATGGCGCACCTGCTGGAAAGCGGGTGTACCCCGCGCCGGCCCGACACCGCCACGCTGCTGCGCGTTCTCAAGGGCGGGCCTGATGGACGCTGAAGCCAAAGAACGCCTGATCGACGAGTTTCGGGCCTGCCTGAACGACTTCCAGCCGGTGTGTGTCGTGGCGGATGCGGCACAACCGGTGCCGGATGCGCAACCGTCGCAAGAAGCACCGGAGGACGAACCGCCGGTCAATCTGAGCTTGTTGTTCACCGAGTTGGCGGTGTTGCGCAATGAGGTGCGCGTGCAGGCACGCCAGTTCAAGACTGCGCTGGACGAGATGCGCGCACTGACCGAGTTGCTGGGCGAGCAAAACCGGCACCTCACGCACGACCTGGAGCGCGCCCGTGAGGCGCAAGGCGCGACGCTGCGTCAGGCCGAGACACAACTGCTGCTCGAACTGCTGGATGTGCGCGACCGCATTGCCGCAGCGGTTGGTGTTTCGGATGCCTACAGACCGGGTTTTTTGGCCCGCTTTGCCAGTAAGGAAACCCAACTCGCTCAGGGTTTGAGTAAGGGTATTGCGCTCACATTACAGCGCGTGGACGACTTGCTGGCACAGCGGCGGGTGCGGGCGCTTGATGTTGTTGGGGGCCGCCTTGACCCCCACACCATGCGCGCCGTGGGCGTTAAATGGCGGGCCCAGCGTGCGCCGGGCGAAGTGCTCAGCGAGGTACGACGCGGCTATCTGCGCGACAACGACCTGTTGCGGCTGGCCGAAGTTATTGTTAACAAACAGGAAATAGAACCATGAGCGACATCATTGTAGGTATTGATCTTGGCACCACCAATTCGGAAATTGCGGTGGTCAGAAACGGTCGCATCGAAATCATCGACATCGAAGCGGGCGTGAGCATTTTGCCCTCGGTGGTCGGCCTGGGCGATGACAACGTGCTGCTGGTTGGGTCGGCAGCGCGCAACCAGTATGTGCTGCACCCCGAGCGCACTATCCGTTCGGTAAAACGGCGCATGGGCGAGGCCACCCAGCTGACGCTGGGCGACAGGCAATACAGCCCACCCGAAATTTCGGCCATGATCTTGCTGCGCCTGAAAAAGATTTCTGAGGCCCATCTGGGCATGGCCATCAACAAGGCGGTGATTACTGTGCCGGCTTACTTCTCCGATGCCCAACGCCAGGCCACGCGCGAGGCCGGTGAAATCGCCGGGCTGGAGGTGGTGCGTATCCTCAACGAGCCGACCGCTGCGGCGTTGGCCTATGGCGCACACCGCAGCACACAGCCCGGCGCAGCGGCAAGCCCGCAGACCCGCAAGGCACTGGTTTACGACTTGGGCGGCGGTACCTTCGATGTGTCAGTGGTCAACATGGAGGGCGAAGTGGTTGAGGTACTGGCCAGCCACGGCAACAACCACCTGGGTGGCGACGATTTTGACCGCTGCATCGTCGACTTTGTGCTCGAACACCTGGACACCGCGCATGGCATCGATGCTGCCACCGCAGCAGCCTCACCGATTGCCATGGCGCGCCTGCAACGCGCTGCCGAGGCCGCCAAGATCACCCTGTCAAACCACCCCTATGCCACGTTGGCCGAGGAGTTTTTGTTTGAAAAAGACGGTGCACCGGTGCACCTTTCGCTGGAGATTTCGCGCCACGAATACGAGGCCCTGATCGAGCCCTACATCCATGAAACGATGGATGCCGTGCACGTGGCACTCTCAGGTGCCAAACTGGCGGTAGCTGCCATTGACGAGGTGCTGCTGGTGGGCGGTGCCACCCGCACGCCAATGGTGGCGCGCCTGCTGGAGGCACTCACCGGCATCCAGCCGCACAGCGAAATTGACCCCGACCTGTGCGTGGCCATGGGCGCGGCGATTCAGGGCGAAATCATTGCCGGCGGCACAACGCCCACGGTACTCATCGATGTCACGCCCTACACCTTTGGCACCAGCACCCTGGCCGAGATGGGCGGGCGCGAGTATCCCTACTGTTTTGTACCCCTGATTCGCCGCAACACGCCGATTCCGGCCTCGCACAGCGATGTGTTCTACACCCTGTTCGACAACCAGGAGGCGGTCGAAGTGACGGTGTTCCAGGGCGAGGAGCCGGACGCGCTGGACAACATCGAAATCGGCCGCTTTGTGGTCGAAGGCCTGCGTCAGGTGCCTGCGGGCAACCCCATCGTGATCGACTTCTCGATTGATATCAACGGCATCTTGCAGGTGCGGGCCAGCGAGAAGAAAAGCGGGCTTGAATGCACCATCACCATCGACAACGCCATCTCGCGCTTCTCGGACGGCAAACTTGAACAGGCACGCCAGCGCATCAGCGCCATGTTTGCCGACGACGTGGTTGGTGACGATGAGGCTGATGGTGCCGACAGCCCAGGGACGGACGGAAAAACGCCCGCTTTGCCGCAGGCACAGCGGCGCAGTCTGGTGGAGGCGCTGGCTTTGATCGAAAAGGGCGAGCGCCTGCTCAAGACCGCGGGTGCCGATGACCGCGAAGACCTGATCGACAGCATGGAAGCCGTGCGCGATGCCATGGCTGACGTGGCCGAGGGCGACGCTGCCGCCTTGCAACTGGCCGTGGCAGAACTGGCCGACGTGCTCTACTACCTGGAAAACTGATGGCCGCCATGGAGCCCGCGCAACGTTGCCCGGCCTGCCGCGCGCGCTTGGGCACCGCAGCGGTCTGTAGCCGTTGCGGGTCTGATTTTTCGATTGCACGCCGGGCCGAACGCCAGGCGCGGGCGTTGGCCGGCATTGCTGTGCAGCAACTTGTCTTGGGCCAAACCGAACAAGCCGCCGCCACCGCCGATGCCGCCTGCGCGCTGGCCCATTCGCCCCTGGCCCAAGCGCTGTCTCAAATGCTCAGGCAGCGAAGCAGTCAACCGCAAAGGGTCACGGGGTCAGGTCTTGAAATATAGCATTTTGATGCAAAAAGGGCCTGAAGCCGTTGCCTCATGGGTGCGATCCAAAGCGGTGCGGCTGTTGGGTTTAAGTTCCTGTCCCAAAGGGAGAGGGAAGTGCCGCCGGCTTTGAATCGCACCCGGTGGCCCCTGGTTTCTGGGCAGCCATGGTGTCGCAATGGCAAAATGACGGGTTAACACAAGGGAAAGCAGCATGAATTTCAACGCTATGAAAATCTCGGCCCGGCTGAACCTGCTGATCGGCATTGCCGTGCTGATTTTTGCCATGCTGACCGCGGTCAACTGGGTCAGTCTGAGCAAGCTCGATGCGCTGCAAAAAGAGTCGCAGCGGCGCACCCAAGAGGCGGGCCAACTTCGGCATGACGCAGGCCTGGGGGCTGAGGCTTACCGCGTCGTGGCCGATACCTTTATCAATCGTCAGTTCGATGATGCTGCCAAAAAGTGGCAAACCGTGGCGGTAGAGATTGATGTTGCGCTGGACTTTGCTGCCAAAGCCGCCGACACCGATCAAGAACGCCAGTGGGCCGCCGAGGCCCGCAGGGCCATGACTGACATACGCGCGCTTTATGCGCAGAGTTTTTTGACAATGGTCAAGCGTGACGCACCTCTGAGCGAGATCGCCGTGGTGGATGACCAACTCGACAAGCTGATTGACAAATACGACGAACTCATGACCAAGGGCTCCAGCAGCCTGCAAGCCGAGGCAGACGCCGCCACCGCGGCTTTTGATGCCGGTGTCAGCGCCACCCGCACCATCAACATCGCCTCGGTGGCTGTTGGCGCTTTGCTGCTGGTGGTGCTGGCATTGTTGGTGGCGCGCAGCATTACCAGCCAGTTGGGCATGGAGTTGGACGAAGCCATCACCGAAGCCCAGCATGTGGCCGCAGGGGATCTGACGCAGATGAAGGCCTCCAGGTCGCACACGCCAGACAGCCTGGCCGGCGCATTGGACGCGATGCTGGTGACGCTGGTCAACACCGTTGCCACCGTGCGCCAGGGCGCCGAAGGCGTGTCCACCGCCAGTGCCGAAATTGCCTCCGGCAACCACGACCTGTCAAGCCGCACCGAGAGTCAGGCCAGCGCGCTGGAACAAACGGCCGCCTCGATGGAGCAGCTCAGCGCTACCGTCAAACAAAACGCCGACAGCGCCCACCAGGCCAACCAGCTCGCCGCCAGCGCCTCCACCGTGGCCGTCAGGGGCGGCGAAGTGGTGGCCCAGGTGGTGGACACCATGAAGGGCATCAACGATGCCTCACGCAAGATTGCCGACATCATCAGCGTCATCGACGGCATTGCGTTTCAAACCAACATCCTGGCACTGAATGCAGCCGTAGAAGCCGCCCGCGCCGGCGAGCAGGGCCGTGGCTTTGCCGTGGTTGCCTCTGAAGTGCGCGCCCTGGCCGGGCGTAGTGCCGAAGCCGCCAAAGAGATCAAAGCTCTCATCAACACCAGCGTGGAGCGGGTCGAAAAGGGGACTGCGTTGGTGGACCAGGCCGGCAACACCATGACCGAAGTGGTCAGCAGCATCAAGCGCGTGACTGACCTGATGGCCGAGATCAGCGCCGCCAGCAACGAGCAAAGCCTGGGCGTATCGCAGGTTGGTGAAGCGGTCACGCAGATGGACCAGGTGACTCAGCAAAACGCTGCCCTGGTCGAACAAATGGCGGCAGCGGCCAGCGGTTTGAAGTCGCAGGCGCAAGACTTGGTGCAAGTGGTGTCGGTATTCAAGCTCAGTGGCCATGAGGGCCACCACGGCGTGGCGGCGCGCCCGGTGGCGGTACGCGCGCTACCGGCCGCCAACGCCGACAAGAGCCCGCAGCGGCGTGCGTTGGCAGCCCCGGCAAAACCAGCAGCTCGACCAGCACCCGCGAAAGCGATCAGCTCGGTGTCAGCCAAGTCAGCCGGGTCGCTCAAGGGTGGCTGCGACGAGTGGGAAACCTTTTAGAGAAAAATGGCTTGTAGCGCATGCAGACTCTGCGCCAGAAGCTATAAAATTGCTAGCGTATCGACCTCATGGGCAGGGGGTCAGGTCTTGAAATATAGCATCTGTATGTAAAAATGCCTGAAGCCTTTGCGTTATGCACGACCCTGTGAAAGTCCATGCAAGGAGCGATTGAGTGCTGGTGCAGAGGGCGAGCGATGCGTATCGTGTGATTTTTTGGAAGGCGATGCGTGTTATTGGCGTGCACCGGATGGGCCGGAGATGGTCATAGGCGCAAGCACAACGCCGCCCCGGTGGGGTGGCGGGCGACACTCGGTTAGTGGTGTTTTGCGTTGTCTGATCGCGCTAAAGCCTCAGCCTCTGCAGATCTTTGTTCGCCTCTGCAGCCAAGTTACGAAACCCAGCCCTGATGTCGGGCACTTTAAACTTTTGCTGCAGGCCAATGGCAAGGTTGCACACACCCGTCAGGTGGCGGTGATGCCGCCGGGCGAACCAGACATGGCGCCGTCGCACACCATTGCAGCGCCAGCATTGGCGTGGTACTGTTCGTCAACCACGAAGCCCGCCAGACCGAGCTGATGAAGTGGGCAGACGCGGACATGAACCATGCCAAGGATGCCGGGTGCAATACGATCCGGTTCCATGCATCCAATGTGCCGAAAGCCCTTGCAGATACTGCGTAAGTAGCTATAACAAGGATAGTGTTTATGGAAACTGGAACCAAGCCCGATCGCTCGCCCTGGCGCTCGCTGAAAGTCCGCGCCACGGTTTTCACGCTGATCATTTTTGTGCTGGGCATCTGGGCGCTGTCGTGGTATGCCAGCCGCTTGCTGCAAACCGACATCGAGCGCACGTTGGGCGAACAGCAGTTTTCTATCGCCTCGGTGATGGCGCACGAAATCAATGACCGCCTGAGTGAC
>JAIFMA010000077.1 GCA_020048795.1 Rhodoferax sp. | reverse complement strand
TGCGCGACTCCATTGCGGCGGGTGTCATCACCTACAAAGATGTGCTCAAGGTGCAACCCTTTGGCAACACCGTCTGCACCGCAGAACTGACTGGCAAAGAAGTGCTGGACTACCTGAACGCCGCCGCCAAAATGAGTCCGGGTTCGGGGGCCTACCCGCAGTTTGCCGGCGTGGAACTTGAAATTAGCGCGGGCAACGTTGCCAATGTGCGTGTCAAAGGTGCCCCGCTGGATGCCAGCAAAACCTACCGCATCGCGGTGAACAGTTTTCAGGCCGCCGGAGGTGATGGTTATCCTAAACTGGTGGCGCACCCGAGTTTTGTCAACACGGGTTTTGTCGATGCCGATGTGCTGCGCGCTTTCATTGCAGCCAAGAGTCCGATTAAGGCGGCTGAATTTGAGCCGGGCCAGTCGGTGCAGCGCCGATAATTGCAACAGTTTTAACCCAGGAGAAAGATCATGGCAAAAGGTCAGCAAAACAACAAGATGGTCAAGAAACCCAAAAAAGACACGTCACCGCCCAAGCCAGTGTCTGCCGATGCGGTGCGCCCGACAGTGACCACGGTAGTGCCAGTGCGCGGCAAACTCAAAAACGCTGCGCGCTGATTGATCGCCCGCCTGAGCAAGCCGGTGTAGCCGCTTGCCTGGCTAGTGCTGTGACCGCCTTGCCTGGATGAAAAAACCCCTGCATCACGCCAGACCTGTCGAGGCCTCCGAACAGCCGCACAAGCTGCTGGGCGGACCAAAGCGACCTGCCAAAACGGGCATAAACACCGCTTCCACAGCACATCTGGTTGAAGATCTGCGGCATTCGCAGGCCGAACTTGAGATTCAGAACAAGGCGTTGCGTTTCAGCCAGGCCGCCGCCGAAGGGGCCTCCGAGCGCTTTGTCACGCTGTTTTCCAGCGTACCACTGGCCCTGATGGTGGTCGATGCTCATGGCCAGATTCTGGAACACAACGCCAGGGCGTTGGCGCTGATGCGACCCCTGGAAGACGATCCACCGCTGAATTTTTTGTTTCCACTGGTCAGGGACGTATCGCCCGGTCGCCCGCCTGCCTATCGGGTGATGCAGGGCTTTGACACCGCCAGCGCACAGGGCACCTGCGAGCTCAGTGAACTGGAGTTTCTGGGCGGCTCCAACGGCGTGTTCATTGGCGACCTGCATATTGCCCGCATCGAATCCAGCCAGGACGACCTGGTCAGTTTCATTTGCGCCATCATTGACCAGGGGCCGCTGCTGGCGCAGCGTCAGGCCCTGCAAACCAGTAGTCTGGCCCTGCAGGAGCGCAACAACGAACTGTTGCAAAGCAAAACCCGCCTGAGCGCCATCATTGACTCGTCACTGGATGTGATCATTTGCGTGGATGCCAGGCAGCGGGTGATTGTCTTCAACCCGGCGGCTGCAACCCTGTTCAAATGCGCAGCCGACCAGGCACTGGGTCAGCCACTCACCCAGTTTTTACCCGATGCCGAAAGCGCCCTGTCTTATGGTGACATCACCCGCCATGCCCAGCTTGGTGAAATGAGCGCCATCACCAGCAGTGGCGAACGTGTGCCGATGGATGTCAGCCTGTCATTCGAAAAACACCCGAGCGGCGACATCATGACGCTGTTTGGGCGTGACCTGACGGCCAGCAAAAAAATGGAAGGCCACCGTGCAGCACTTGAAACTCAGTTGCGTGAGTCGCAAAAAATGCAGGCCATTGGCACCATGGCCGGTGGCATTGCGCATGATTTCAACAACATCATCAGTGCCATCCTGGGCAATGTCGAACTGGCCCGGCAAGATGCCAGCGCCAACGCGGCGGTGACGACCAGCCTGTCCGAAATTGACAAGGCAGGGCGGCGTGCGCGCGATCTGGTGCATCAAATTTTGACCTTCAGCCGCAACGAGCCGCCACATCGCGTGCCCCTGCAACTGGCCGATGTGGTCCATGAAACCATGCGCCTGATCAGGGTGACGTTGCCGCCGCAGGTGGATCTGACGCTCGACATGCCGGCGCTGCCAGCCCTGGTGTTGGCCGATGCAACCCAGATTGAACAGGTGCTGCTGAACCTTTGCACCAATGCGATTCATGCCATTGGACACAACGCTGGCTCGATTCGTGTTGCATTGACACAGCAGCATCAGCCAGCCCAGCAGTTGGTCACGCTCGGCGCTGAACTGTCAGGCGCGTATGTTTTGCTCAAGGTCAGCGATACCGGTTGTGGCATGAGCGAGGCCACGCAGGAGCGTGTGTTCGAGCCCTTTTTCACCACCAAACCGGTTGGTCAGGGGACCGGGTTGGGGCTGTCGGTGGTGCACGGCATCATGCGTGCGCATTCGGGTGCCATCATGGTACACAGCACACTTGGCACAGGCAGTGAATTCAGCCTGTTTTTCCCGGTAGCTGACAGGCCTGCCCTGTCACCCTGCGTACCCATGGCCGTCACTCCCCCGGCCAGCGGCCAGGGCCAGCGTGTCATGTATGTCGATGACGACGAAGCCCTGGTTTTTTTGGTCAAGCGCCTGCTGACGCGCAAAGGCTATGTGGTCGTGACTTTTTCAGACCCTCGGCAAGCGGCCAAGTCGCTGCGCGAGGACCCGCTGCAATGTGATTTGCTGGTCACTGACTTCAACATGCCTGGCTACAGCGGTGTCGACCTGCTGCGCGAGGTGCGCACGATACGGCCCGACCTGCCGGTGGCGCTGGCCTCCGGCTATGTCACGCCCGACATCGAACGAGACGCGCTGGCCGCCGGTGCCCGCGCCCTGATTCACAAACCCAGCGATGTTGACGAAATGTGCCACATCGTGCAGCAACTGCTGGCAGACAGCCCGCATGGCGGCGCTGCCCTTGCCTGATTTTTCTGTCATTTATGCAGATGATGCGCTGCTGGTGCTGGACAAGCCTGCCGGACTGCTCAGCGTGCCGGGCCGGGGTGACGACAAGCAGGACTGCCTGAGCCGACGCGTTCAGCAACTTTACCCGGATGCCTGCATCGTCCACCGCCTTGACATGGCTACCTCGGGCCTGCTGGTGATGGCGCGCGGCAGCACAGTGCAACGTCAGTTGAATGCCGCTTTTGCCAGCCGCGCCATTCACAAACGTTATGAAGCGGTGGTGGATGGTGTACTGATACCCTCAGACCCGCCTGACAGCGAGGGCTGGTCGGTGATCAAACTGCCAATACTGCTGGACTGGCCCAACCGCCCGAAAAGCAGGGTTGATGCGGTTCACGGCAAACCCAGCGTCACCCGCTGGCGCGTGCTGGCAACCCATGCCGCCGAACAAACCACGCGGTTGGCGCTGGAACCCGTCACCGGTCGCTCACACCAACTGCGCCTGCACCTGTCGGCAGTCAGCCATCCGATTCTTGGCGACGGTTTGTACGCCCCGCAACCGGCAATGGCAAAAGCCGGTCGCTTGCTGCTGCATGCCACCGGGCTTGCACTGCCCCACCCCAACACCCAGGAGCCGATGCGCTTTATCAGCCCGGCTCCGTTTTAGCTCAGGTGCGGGCAACGCGCCCGAGGGTGCTGTCAATCAGGCGGCTCATTTTTTCCGCAGCACCTTCGATGGCCTGGTTCAAATTGGCACCCTGGTGTTTCAGCGCCAGCGGTTGATGCCCTTCAAGCCGGGCCTCCATGGTGCATTGAATGCTCTCAGCGGTGTTTTTCTTGCCGGCGTTTTCATCGCGCAAATGAACCTCCACACGGGTAATCTGGCTGGCAAAGCGATCCAGAGTTGTCTTGACCGTGTTGCTGGCCCATAGCGCCATGGCCTCTGTGCCTTCAATGTGGTTATCAGTATGAATCTGGACTTGCATGTTGTTTTCCTTTTAAAGTAGGCACCTTGAACGTTTTTCATCATAGCCGTCGAGACAACTGATTGAATTGACTCCGATCAACACTCTGGCAAGTTCTTCATGACAACCCACCTCTACATCATCACCGGCGCCTCACGCGGCCTGGGCCTGGCCATGGCGCAGCAGTTGTTCAGTCACCGCCACCGGCTGTTGTGCATTTCACGCCAGGTATCTGCCGGTTTGACTGACGCAGCATGTCAGGCCGGTGCCGACCTGACCCAATGGCCAGCCGATTTGGCCGATGCGGTGCCAATTGCAGATCGTCTGGAGCACTGGCTGGCAGCACAATCTGGCCCAGATATCGCCAGCGCCACCCTGATCAATAACGCCGGTGTCATCCCAGGCATTGTTCCCTTGCGAGCCGCTGAACGGTTTGAGTTGGCGCGCGCGCTGCGCGTTGGTCTGGAAGCCCCCATGTTGCTGACTGCTGCGTTTCTGAAAACAACCCAGGCGTGGACCGCCACCCGAAAGGTGCTGAACATCTCTTCGGGCTTGGGTCGTCGTCCGATGGCATCGCAGTCAGCCTATTGCGCGGCCAAGGCGGGTCTGGACCATTTCACCCGCTGCCTGGCGCAAGACGAAGCCTTGCAAGCCAACGGTGCCCGGGTTTGCGCACTGGCCCCGGGCATCATTGACACCGACATGCAGGTGCAGTTGCGCAACGCAGCGCCGGCAAGCTTTCCGGATCAGCCCAATTTTGCCCAGCTCAAACAAACCGGCCAACTCTCCAGCCCCCAGGACACCGCCGCACGCGTGCTGGCTTATCTGCAGCGCGCTGATTTTGGCAGTCAACCAGTGGCTGACGTGCGTATTTGAGTCTGCGCGCCTGGCACACACCCTGTTTTAGCGATCCCGGTTGAAGCCCGGCCAGCCGGTCCGGCTAAGATCGTCGGGTTTTCACCCTTACACTGAACAGGAGGCTTTTGATGAACCGCGAAGTTGTGATCGTGAGTGCCGCACGCTCGGCCATTGGCACCTATGGGGGTAGCCTGAAAGACCTGGCCCCGACCGACCTGGCGGGCCAGATCGTGCGTGAGGTCTTGTCACGCGCCCAGGTCAAGGGCGACGAGGTGGACCATGTGGTGTTTGGCCATGTGATCAACACCGAACCCAAAGACATGTACCTGGCGCGCGTGGCAGCCATGCATGGCGGCTGCCCGGTGGGAGTACCCGCCTTCAATGTCAACCGCTTGTGCGGCTCCGGCTTGCAGGCCATTTTGTCGGCTGGCCAGTCGATTATGCTGGGTGATGCCGACATTGCCATCGGCGGCGGTGCCGAAGCCATGAGCCGGGCACCCTACGCCAGCCTGAATTTGCGCTGGGGTGCCCGCATGGGCGACACGCCGATGGTGGACATGCTGGTCAGCACCCTGCACGACCCGTTTCACAACATTCACATGGGTATGACGGCCGAGAAAATTGCTGCCAAATGGGGCATCAGCCGTGCCGACCAGGATGCCCTGGCAGTAGCCAGCCACAACCGGGCCCAGCACGCCACCGAAGCCGGGTATTTCAAGAGCCAGATCATGCCGGTGACACTCAAGACCCGCAAGGGCGAGGTGATTTTTGACACCGACGAACACTTCCGCCCCAATTGCACACTGGCTGAGCTGGCCCGGCTAAAGCCTGCTTTCCTGAAAGAAAACGGCACTGTCACCGCCGGCAATTCGTCCGGCATCAACGATGCAGCGGCGGCTGTGGTGCTGATGGATGCCAGCACCGCCAAAGCCCGGGGCATCAAGCCGCTGGCCCGGCTGGTGGCTTATGCCTATGCGGGTGTGGACCCCGAATACATGGGCATTGGGCCGGTGCCTGCATCACAACGGGTGTTGAAAATAGCCAATCTGAGCGTGGCCGACCTGGATGTCATCGAAGCCAATGAGGCCTTTGCCGCGCAAGCCTGCGCCGTCAGCCGCGACCTCGGGCTGGACCCCGCCAAAGTCAACCCGAACGGCTCGGGCATCTCGCTGGGTCATCCAGTCGGGGCCACGGGTACGCTGATCACCGTCAAGGCGCTGTATGAACTCGAACGCATCGGCGGACGCTACGCTTTGGTCACCATGTGCATTGGGGGTGGCCAGGGCATCGCGGCCATTTTTGAGCGACAGGGCTAAGCCCTTGGTCAACCAGCAGCCCTGACACACGCCGACCAGCAGATACTGGAACCTGGGGTCCGGGTGCCAACCGGTGCCTGTGACAGTTACTGCCACCGAACAGGGCTTGCGTTAGCCCATGCCCGGCGGCCGCTTGACCGTCAAATACCAACGCTCAGATCAAAGGCGTTCGAAAATCACTGCAATGCCCTGACCGCCACCGATACACATGGTGGCCAGGCCATACTTGCCGCCGGTACGCTCAAGCTCATACAACGCCTTAGTGGCGATGAAGGCCCCCGAGCAGCCAATCGGGTGACCCAGCGCAATGGCGCCGCCATTGACGTTGGTCTTGGCCGGATCGAGACCGAGCGCCTTGCTGACGGCAAGCGCCTGCGCGGCAAAGGCTTCGTTGGCTTCAATCACGTCCATCTGGTCGAGCGTCAGGCCAGCCTTCTTGAGCGCCAATTTGGTCGATGTGATCGGGCCTTCGCCCATGATGTCGTTGGGCACGCCGGTCACCGCATAAGAGACGATGCGGGCCATCGGCTTTTGGCCGGCCTTGGCGGCCGCATCGGCACTGGCCAGCACAAAGAAAGCGGCGCCATCGTTGATGCCAGAGGCATTGCCGGCCGTCACCGAGCCGTCTTTCTTGAACGCAGGTTTCATCTTGGCCAGGGTTTCCATGGTGGTATTGGCCTTCACGTGCTCGTCGGTGTCAAACACCACGTCGCCCTTGCGGGTTTGCTGGACGACTGGCACGATTTGTGATTTAAAGCGGCCATCGGCAATGGCAGCCGCAGCGCGGCGATGTGATTCGCAGGCCAGTGCATCTTGCTCCTGACGCGAAATATTCCACTTGGTGGCCAGATTCTCTGCCGTCATGCCCATGTGACCGGCACCAAACGGGTCAGTCAGAATGGCGACCATCAAGTCGATCGATTTGGTGTCGCCCATGCGGGCACCGTTACGCATGGCCGGCAGCGTGTAGGCACCGCGTGACATGACTTCAACACCACCACCGATGCTGTAGTCAAAATCACCCAGCATGATGTTTTGTGCGGCGGTCACAATGCCCTGCAAACCGGATGAGCAAAGACGGCTGACCTGCATGGCAATCGAGTCCATCGGCATGCCAGCCTGAATCGAGGCAACCCGCGACACGTAGGCATAACGACCATCGGTGGGAATGCAGGTACCAACCACAGCATTGCCGATCAGCGCCGCATCAACGCTTGAGCGTGCGATGGCTTCTTTCATGACCACTGTGGCCAGATCGGCCGGTTCCATGTTGGCAAGTGAGCCACCAAAGGTACCGATGGCAGAACGAACTGCGCTCAAGACTACAACTTCTTTACTCATGGGAAATCTCCTTAAAATTGAATTTACTGTCTGACTGATTCGCGAAATGCCAGAAAAATGGCGGTTGCAACCATAACACTATTTACTTCAGAAAAAATCCGTCGGGGAATAACGTTGCAGTTTTGGTCAGCCGAATATCATAAAGGATTAACATGCGGGGGAACTTACGGCTTGCGAATTTGCGACGTTTGTCCATCTGCCCGCCTGTGCCCAAAGGTCCATTTTTTGTGCAAATGTCAAGCGAACGCGGTCCCAGGGGCGGCACAGCCCTGTGCTGGCTTGCGCGGCCACCACCACGGATATCCTTCACCTTGAATTGAATGCGCCCGCATGTTCGGCAAAGCTCCCACCAAAAAAAAACCAGGCCCACTTGACACATTTGCTGACAAGGTGACAACGCCAGCCCTGGCTGTCACCCACATCCGCAGCGGTGACCATGTCTTTGTCGGCAGCGGCTGTGCGGCACCGCGTGCTCTGCTGCAGGCTCTGGAGTCAATGCCCGGGCTACCCGCCGATCTGGAGTTGCTGCACTTTTTCACCATCAAGGCGTTTGACCATGATGCCGACGGCCACAGCACCACCCGGCTGAAACACCGTACTTTTTTTGTCAGCAGTGACATGCGGGCAGCGGTCAAGCAAGGCATGGTGGAGTATGTGCCCATGTCGATTGCACGGGTGCCAGACATGATCCTGCTGGGACGCATCCCGGTCGAAGTGGCGCTGATCCAGGTGTCGCTGCCAGACGATTTCGGTTATGTCAGCCTGGGCGTATCGGTTGACATCATCCCGGCGGCTGTGGCGCGTGCCAGGCTGGTGATTGCCGAGGTCAACCCGAATATGCCGCGCTCCATGGGAGACTCCACCCTGCATGTGAGCCGCATTCACTATCTGGTGCCGGTCAATACGCCGGTCACTGAACTGCAACGCATGCCGAGGCAAGATCAAGACGTGCAGCGCATCGCGCGCTACATTGCCGGCATCATTGACGATGGCTCAACGCTGCAAATCGGCATGGGGCAACTCGCGCATGAAGCGCTGCAATACCTGACAGATCGCAAAGACCTGGGCATTCATTCCGATGTGGTGTCGGATGCCATCATTCCCTTGCTGGAGCACGGTAGCCTGACCGGTGCCAAAAAAACCCGACATCCGTTCAAGATCGTCACCAGCATGGCCTTGGGCTCACGCCACTTGTACCAGTTGATCGATCGCAACCCGCTGTTTTCTTTCCAGCCCATTGACAGCGTCTGCAATCTGCTGACCATCTCGAAACAACACAAAATGGTATCGATTGCACAGGCTTTTGCCATTGACCTGACCGGCCAGGTTTGCATTGACCAGTTCGACGGCGAGTTTTACAGCGGCATTGGCTGCCAGGGCGAGTTTCTGCTGGGGGCCGCACAGTCACCGGGTGGCAAGCCGATCATTTGCATGACCTCCACCACCGACGACGGTCTGGTTTCACGCATCCGCCCGGCGCTGCAAGAAGCCGAGTCGGCCACCATTGCCCGCACCGATGTGCATTACGTGATCACCGAATATGGCATTGCCTACCTGTTTGGCAAGTCCATCCGGCAGCGCGCTACCGCCTTGATCGAACTGGCCCACCCCAAGTTTCGCCCCGAACTTTTCGCCAAAGCGCAAGCCATGGGCTACCTCTCTGCCGACCAGACCCTGCACAACCTGCGCGCCTATCCGGTGGAAGAAGAGCAAACCGTGACCCTCAAGGACAACCGAAGCGTGCTGCTGCGCCCTGCCCTGTCGAGCGATGCCCAGGGCATTCGCGCGTTGTTTCACCACCTGAGCAAAGCCGATGTTTTCACGCGGTTTTTCCACAACGTGCGCGGGCTCTCTGATGCCGAGGTGGAACGTCTGTGCAACGTCAACTATGAGAACGAAGTGGCCTTTGTCGCCATCAGCGGTAGCCGCGAGGAATCCACCATCGTCGGCCAGTCCTGCTACTTCATTGACCCCACCACCAACCTGGCCGATGTGGCCTACATCGTGCACCCGGACTGGCAGGCTTGTGGCCTGGGCAGTGCCTTGCAGGCCTGCATGGTCAAACACGCCACCAAAAGGGGGCTGCGCGGCTTTGTCGCCGATGTGCTGCTTGGCAACACCAAAATGCTACAACTGGCACGCAACAGCTCGCTGCATGTTCAGGCAGAAAAAAACCAGGACGCGGTTCACATCACCATCTTGTTTTAGTTGACTGGTTCTTTGGAACCAGGCCGCTACAAGCTGGGGTAGTTCCATTTCGGTGCGGATCGTCAGCATCTGTGCTTTTACAGTTTGCTTCATGGTTTGGATGATGTTTACCGGGATTGGCATCCCGATCAAAAAATCACAGGGCCTGAACGCCACCGAATTTGGTTTGCAGACCGCCAGGCCGGTGCTGACGGGCTGGCTGATTCGGGTGCCGCTGGGCATCTGCCCGGCCCATTATTAAGGACTTTGTCATGAGCCAGTTAACCACCTACCCACTGCGCCTGCCACGTTCCATCCGAACCGGTGTCTAGCGTTTCAGCAATCAAGATGGCATCAGCATCAACCAGTTTGTCAGCATTACCTTGGCCGAAAAACTGGCCATGCTGCAAGCCGAGGTCTATTTTGCCGAGCGCAGCGCCCGCGCCGACATGAGCGCCTTTGATGCGCTGACGCAGGTGACCTATCAGGCTACGCTGCAGGGCTATGAGGTGCGTTACGTGGAGGCCGATAGTGCGTTTACGCACTATTGTCTGGCCAGTCCAGGTGAGCAGACCCAGCTACTCTGGAGCCCGATGTGTTGGTGCTGGACGATTTGTTTCTGGCCCGGCGTATTTCAGACGCAGCCGCCGAATTGCTGCAGACGCTGGTGCATCGACGCTACAATTTGGGGGGGTCACAGGTGGGGGAATTTCAAGTGGCCATCAGGGCGAGGCCCTAAACAAAGAGGGCCAGTGGCATTCGTGAAGAATGCCGGGCGGTATCAGAACTGATGGCTGTACATGAATTGCCAATTGGTTTGGGCATGGGAGATGTCGTAACCCTGAGGCGTCGTCACAGTCACCTTGGGGGCCATGGTCACAGAGGCATTGAACTCACCGGCGGGCGACAGCTTGTAACCCAGACCCAGC